>JAEZUR010000159.1 GCA_023420935.1 Bacillota bacterium
CAACAGATAAATCCGATGAAGTAAAGGAAGCATTTATAAAATCCTGCAACTGATTACTCTTAATTGTGAGATTGGATAATTCATTTTGAAACACCTCAATGAGAGTAATGAAATGGCAGCAAATATCCTTGCTTTTCTCTTCATAGGAAAAGCTTCTAATAAAGAATAGAGACTCAAAATATATATTATTATAAGCACTGAATTTAATGTTCTGCTGATTCATACTGGTTATAATCGTTGTTAATACTTCGGTCAATACACTTCTGGAATAAAAAGCCGGAAATTCCAATTGATCCAACGAATAGAAAAAGTCCAGGATTGCTTTTTTTGCTTCCTCTAAATTCAGCTGATGCAACAGGGATACAAAACTGCTTAACTCCTGGTTGGGATATAAATAGATCTTATCATTATGGATATCTAGTTCATCATAGCATACAATAGGATTCTCCCCACAGAATTTTTCAGCCTGAGTTGCATTTGCATAAAGGTTGGGAATATCTAATGGTGAGGAAGAACTATTGCTCATAGCTATTTTGCATCCTGAATCTTTATAAAAATCATTAAGCAGGTATTTTATTACATTATATTTGTCTTGATCCTTACCTCCGTAATAAATTAGATAGGAGCAGTATTCTGATGTCATATCCAGCCTAATACAAAAAGAATCGTTATTGGGAAATGTTTCAAGAAAAAATTTTTGAAAATTCTTAGCAACTGATGCTATCCCCACTCCACGCCCAGCGGAAGCTATTTTGATTACAAACATCTGACTGCCGGGTTCCCCATTAAAAAGCCTGTCTATATTCTCTGCAGTAATTTCTTCTCCATTTTCATTTACAATAGTATCCAGAACTGTTTCCTTCATAAATCTATAGTGCTTGTTAATTTTCTCCTGCAGCTTTTTTTGCTCCTGTAATGCAGATGAAAAAGCAGCATCCAGCTGCAGCTCCAATCCCTTATTATCTCCAGTAACACTTATAATCTTTTTACTCAGCCGAAGCAGTGGCAAATAGGTAAGTCTCATCCCAATCAGTATAAATACAAATCCTACACAGCCAATTGCCACAAAAATCGAGTACATATCAATAAAAGCCTTGCTGGCATATTGTAGCAGCATGTCCTTTGAAACATATACTGTCAAATACAAATTTGAATGAAGGGGAAGGGTATAAATCACTTCACTACCCTGATCTCTTTTTTGAAGTTCAAATGCATCGATTTCAGTGGATAGCCGAGGAACACTCTGGTCACCTGTTGCTGAAATAATATTATCTTCTGCATCCGTCAAGTAAACCGTTGATATTTCTACTGACAGCATATTATACAATCTTGCCATAATTTCATCAGCATCAATGACATAAAACAAATCATATTTATTACTTGCCACACGGGGAAATAAAAGCAGCATTTGTTGTTCCTCGCCTTTAAGGAAAACCATTGCATTACTGTTATCATGTCCATATTTCCCTACTGGAATTTTTAGGGGGTTATGATTAACCAGAAAATAATATTCACCTTTTGATTCGTAGACATAGTTCTTACAGGCAAGTACCTTCCCACCATTCTTTTGAATATAGATAATATCTAGTACGAGAGGATTGGCACTGGCAAATTCACGCATATCACTAATACTTAACGAACTGTACCAGGAAGAAGCCGTGGAATAGCGCAGCATTTTAAGGTTTGTATTATTACATAGATTGTAATGTATGTTTAATACAGAATCCAAATCATTATTAAAATTCTGCTCAAATAATAAAAGTTTTTCCTGTATACTGTTATCTCGAGCGGTATAATATACCTTTTCCAGCTGTTTTCTGAATGCAAAGAAAAAGCATATTAAAAGAAAACTGAGAAGAAAAAAATAAGAAAGAAAATATTTAAGCAGGGTAAGGTAATTAATCCTTTTAAAACGTTTTCTGATTCCATCCATGTATTTTACCACTTTCGCCTTATATCATTTATATTTACCAACATAATTATATTCCATGGCATCTCTTTTAGCAAATGCTGTTCCCTCTTGAAACAATTTTTCTCTTCACTGTTGCTCCATGCATCTACATCGATAGCTTCCCTTTACTAAGGATTATTCGTAAACCATCCTCGAATTCCCATCCTATCGCCTTATCCTTTTACTGAGCCAATCATAATACCTTTTACAAAATGCTTCTGTACCAGAGGATAAAGACATAAAACCGGAATTGTGGAGATTATTATTGAACTATATTTTAAAGTCTGTGCCAGCTGGGTTTTTCGCATTATCTCATCGGGACTCATGGAACTGGTAATTTGCAGCGTCATCTGCGATGACATTAAAATTTTTCTAAGTATAGACTGAAGCGGTAATAATTCCTGTGAATTAATATAAATAAGCGCAGAGTAGAAATCATTCCAGTGACCAACCGCATAAAACAGCATGATTACTGCCAGTATCGGCTTCGACAACGGCAACACTACCTTAAATAGATACTGTGCATTATTCGCTCCGTCAATCTGAGAGGCTTCTAATAATTCCTCCGGTATACTGTTTATAAAGTAAGTGCGGGTAATAATTATATTGAAAACGGAGACTGCATTGGGTATTATCATCGCCCAAACGGTATTTGTTAAATGCAGTTTATTTACTACTAAGTAGGTAGGAATCAGTCCTCCGCTAAAATACATAGTTATCATAAACATAATCATAAAAAATTTTCGGGATACAAAGTCCTTTCTAGACAATGGATAAGCACCACATACAGTTAATGCCATATTAATTACAGTACCTAGCACAGTATAAATCATCGTATTTCCATATCCCGTCCAAATAGTCTTATAATTTATAACTTCTTTATACGCCTCTAATGTGATTTTTTTGGGCAAAAGAATAACATTCCCCTGCCATACCTGCGCTGGATCACTTATGGATGCAATGAGTACAAACCACAAAGGCCATATAAAAATTATTAGGAGAGCTATCATGATAAGTAAATTCACCGCATCAAACACTGTGTCTGGATCTATGATTCGTCTTTTAGCTATATTATTTTTTTTCATATCTACTCCTTTACCACAAACTTTCATTGGCAAATTTCTTTGATATCTGATTAGCTACAACTACCAGCGCCATATTAATTGTAGAATTAAATAATCCTACTGCAGTTGAATAGCTATAATTATTCTGAACCAAACCAACCCTATATACATAGGTGTTGATTACATCTGATGCGCTCATATTCAAATCATTCTGCAACAAAAAGACCTTTTCAAAACCTACGTTCATCAAAGACCCCAGCTGCAAAATTAGCAACATAATAATAGTTGATTTAATACTGGGAAGGTCGATATGTATGATCCTTTGTACCTTTGTAGCACCATCCATAATGGCTGCCTCATGCATCGTAGGATCTACACCCGACAATGCGGAAATATATATAATCGAACTGTACCCCATACTTTGCCATATCCCACTCCATACATATATACTTTTAAAATACTCTGGCTTACTTAAAAAATCCTGCGCTTCTCCTCCTAATGCCACAATAATTTGATTGAATATCCCTGTATTCTTATCCATAAAAATAGCGAGCATACCGCATATAACAACCGTAGAAATAAAATATGGTGCATAAGAGACCATCTGAAGTGTTTTTTTAAGATGTTTTGAAATCAAATAATTTAAAAGCAAAGCAAAAATAATCGGAACGGGAAAACCTATTAGTAAGGAATACAAACTGATTCCAACTGTATTTTTTAATAGTAGTTCAAAATTAAAGCTGCTAAAAAACCTTTGAAAATGTTCAAATCCAACCCATGGACTTCCAAATATACCAAGCTTTATTTTAAAATCCTTAAATGCTAACAGAACTCCGCTCATAGGTGCATAAGCAAAAATGACAAAATACACGACAACTGGAAGGATCATCATGTACAGAATCCAATTCTTTTTTAAGTCATCCGCAAGTCTACTCCATAAAGGCTGAGCCAATTTTGACTGACGTTTATTCCTATTGATAGTAACAGGTGATTTAGTCACGTTATTCATATTTTCCTTCCTTCTGCCCCTTGTAGCAGCCAACGCCAGAAGAATTATCAACTTACATCCATCTGGCATTGGTTGATTCACTACAAATCTATCCTTTCGAGCCTTATTACTTATTTAGCATTATCAAAGGCTCTCTTATAAATTCCGAATAATTCAGATGCCCCCATTGTATTCATTTGAGACACATATTCATCCCAGCTATCATCTAAATCCTTTTCACCCGTAATTACCTGAGCACCATATTGATCAATGTAACTGTCAATATCTGCCTTTACTGTGGCTATTGTTTCTGTTTCTTCTACCGAGTATGTCATGGCAGGAAGAGTAATTTTACCATAATCCAGCATTTTGGATCGTTGAGAAATCAAGTAAGATTCATCCGGATCTGTTATTCCCGTAAACCAGAAATCAGGCTGAACACCCGGAAATGCTGTCTGATATTTTAATGTTCCTTTTTCACGAATTGTTGAGATATCATCTCCGATGGGTCCTCCGATATTCCATGCCCATGATTTATCATCATTCAAAATGAAAGAATTTCCTTCGATACCAAGCCAATATAACACCCCGCCCTCTTGAGTATAAAGCTGATCTGCCCATGCAACTAAGGTAGCTGGATCCTGACATGCATCCGTTATCATCATATTGCCATGGCCTATACCCGTTGACTGAGGATACACCTGCCCTTCAAAAGGAGTAAGAATCTGATAATTTTCATCTAACTCACGTCCAGAAAACTGAAAAGATGCCAGCGCGCTAAAGCATCCCAGTATATCTCCTGAACTTCCCTGTGCTGCAAGTTGATCATAATTTTGTGTAAAGCTGGAGGAATCTAGCAGTCCTTCGTTGTATAATTTAGTAAAATATCTTAAAAACTCTTTATATCCATCATCAGTAGGTACATAAACTAGATTACCATCCTGATTAGCAAGCCAGGTATCCGAATCCAGGTTGTATCCAAAATAAGGAAGGTAGTTCTTTATATATGACATTCCATCTGGTACAGAAAGCGGAATCTCATCGCCTAAATCTCCATTTCCATTGGCATCCTTCTCTTTAAATGCCAGCAATACATTATATAGTTCATCCAAACTTTTAGGTTCTGACATTCCCAAATTATCCAGCCACTGATAATTTAACCAAACATGAAAACCAGCTTCCAGCTCTGCTCCTGTATTCAATGCCGGCAACGAATATACATGACCATCCGCAGATGTTATATATGGCCAAAGATTTCTTTCATCCAAAAGCTTTGTCAAATTAGGCGCCTGTGTTCTGATATAATCTTCTAACGGAATAAATACACCCTGGGAACCATAATCTTCAATATTATTTTTCTGAAGACTTGAGAAAATAAAAACATCAGGATAATCTCCTGCTGCAAGAATCAATCCTTCCTTCTCTGCTGCATCTTCGAGTGGAACACTGTTAACATCAAAGGTAATATTACTCTGTTCATTCAGGTGTTTAAATGCGTCGACCTGATCCATTGGCGTATCTCCATTAATAACACATAACATAGAGAATTCTTTAGTCTCAGCAAGCGGAAACGTTATCGGTCCGTCTGTCGCAGTAGACTCTCCCACTGTGCCTGCAGTTGAATCAGTTGATTCAGTTGTTTTGTTTTCACTTGACTCGGTTGCTTTGTTTTCACTTGATTCTGTTGCTTTGTTTCCACAACCGGCTACCAACGCAGCCATCATTGAGGTGGCAAGTAATAACGCGAATACTCTTTTCTTCATAAAACCTTTTTTCCTCCTAATACATTTATTTATAGTATCTTGCAAGTTTTTCTTTGCAAAACCCAGTATAGGAAATAAATTAATCCATAACAAGAACATTTATCTTTTCTTTTTCAATAATTTTGTATTGTTCTAAATGCTGTGAAATACAGTGAAATACTATTAAATACAGTACTTTTCTTCTTGAAAAAAGATAACGTACAATATTTCAATAGCTATATAAGAATATTGTAACTTATGGGATAGCTTATGACTTACCTTTTTCGAAGGTATATCTCTCAGAACAAAGTGAATTTTGTTCTATAAGCAAATCCTCCAGAAAGGTCAAAATCACTCCCGCGGATTCCTATCGCAAGTTTCATAAATAAACGGTGCTTCAATAAATCGACAGGGAATGAATTGACATTTACAGAAAATGGAGAACCAATATAATTGGAAGGGGAAAAGCATTTACAGAAAATGGGGATGTATCTCTATTCTCAATTCTTTTTAAACTTTTTTAACATTTGTAAGGACTTTTCATTTTTCTCTTGCTCTTTTGTAATGAGGATATACCACAACATTAATACGATCCCTTTGAAAACACTGGTGATACTGATTGCCCACCAAATTCCATCAAGACCAAGGCTTGTGTGTGATAGGATTATAGCACCCGGGATTCTAAGTGCATTGAAAACAATGCCTACGATGGAGGGAGGCATTGTCCTGCCC
>JAEZUR010000024.1 GCA_023420935.1 Bacillota bacterium
TTGTACCTTTAGTGAAAACTTCTTATTTATCCAAGGTCTTCCAAGTCCAGGTGTATGGTTAGCTGGGTTAGTAGAAACAGGTTGGGGAATGTTAAGTACTGGATTAGAAAACTTACTGGTATCACAAGGGGCTTCTGATTGGGTATTATCTCTTGCAATCGGTGGTGTAATGGATGGCGTTGGAGCTGTAATGGGATTTTTACCATTAGTTCTTGTTATGTATGTTTTATTATCCTTTATGGAAGATAGCGGATACATGGCTAGAGTAGCATTTGTAATGGATCGTATTTTTAGAAAGTTTGGATTGTCCGGCCGTTCCTTTATTCCTTTGCTTATGGGATTTGGTTGTTCAGTACCAGCTCTTATGGCATCAAGAACGTTGGAAAGTGATAAGGATCGTAAAATTACCATGATGATTACACCATTTATGTCTTGTGGTGCTAAACTTCCGATCTATGCTATGTTTGCAGTAACTTTATTTGCAGATAGCAATCAGACGGTAATTGTATATTCTATCTATATGCTTGGGATGATTATTGCAATTGTTAGTGCATTGATTTTAAATAAATTTTTCTTTAAAGGTGAAACATCAAACTTTATCATGGAGTTACCACAGTATCGTGTTCCAACATGGAAAAGTGTATGTATTCATACTTGGGAAAAAGTTAAGAGCTTTGCAGTAAAAGCAGGTACCATTATTTTTGGAGCAACTGTTTTAATATGGTTCCTTTCCAACTTTAATTTTACTGGTATGTGCGATATGGAAGATAGTTTCCTTGCCTACTTTGGTAATGCAATTAAAATTATCTTCGTTCCACTTGGATTTGGAGACTGGAGAGCATCTGTTGGTGTTGTAACTGGATGGATTGCAAAGGAGAATATTGTTGCAACATTTGGCCAGCTGTTTGGTGGAATTAACGACGATGCAACCATTGGTGCAATTATGGCTGGTGAACAGGCATTACCACAGATAACAGATGTATTTGATAAAGTATCTGCAGTTTCTTATATGGCGTTTAATCTGTTATGTATGCCATGTTTCGCGGCGGTAGGTGCAATTCGAAGAGAAATGGGTTCCCTTAAGTGGACACTTAGAACAGTTGGGTTCCAAATGTTAGTTGCATATCTTGTAGCTTTTGTAATTAATACAGTAGGGCATCTGATTTTTTAAAACAAAAATAATTAAAATAGGAGGAAGATTTATATTGAATAACGACATATATGAGAATCAGCCATTTACCAGAGTGATGGAACATAAAGAAATTATTATATCTGAACTGCGTAATAAAGGCTGCAGAATTACAAAACAAAGAATCTTAATTATTGATATTATTCTTCAAAATGAATGTTCCTGCTGTAAAGAAATATACTATCAGGCAAGTCGAATTGATTCCTCTATTGGTATTGCAACAGTATACCGAATGCTTAAAGTTTTAGAGGAAATAGGAGCAATCAATCGGAAGAATTTATATAAGGTTACTTATTCGGATGAGTTTGAATTAGAGAGAGGCTGTTGCATTCAGTTTGCCAATAAGGAAGTGATACAGCTTTCCTCGTCAGATCTTAAAGAAGTATTAAAGGCTGGTTTGTTAGCCAGAGGATTCTCAATTGACGATAAGATGCATCTTGTAAATATGACCACATGTTGTGGATAAAGGAGGCTTTATCATGATTGATTTTATAGTTGTTGGATTTATTGTACTAAGTCTTAGCGGTATCGTTTATTCCAAGATAAAGAAGGCAAAAGCAGGAGAAAGCTCAGCCTGTGGATGTAGTTGTAGTGGCTGTCCTTCAAAAAGCTGCCCAAGTCATCAAGAAATGTAGTTTTCGTTGCTTTATTTTTAATTAACAATACAAAAACATAGATCAGTCAGCATAGTATTTGCTGGCTGTTTCTATGTTTTTTTGGCATCAGGTTTCCAAATTGGGAACGTGTTGAATATTGGCGAAAAATGTTTTATTCTGTTAAGAATTTAATTGACAGAATAAAAAAATTATTATATATCTATATTGTATGGTATATGAACTAAGGGTATCTATCATAATTTTATTGGTCCTAAGAAAGGGGTATTTATGAAGTCAATTCGACAAAAATTAGTAGTATCAACATTAATACTTGTTATACTACCATTTTTAATTTCGAACATTGCAAATAATTATTACATGAAGAGTAATTACCAAAAAGAACTTACCAAAGACAACAAAGAACTAGCCACTACATTGGCAGATCAAGTAACATCATTTATTCAAAGAGGTTTTTCGATAACAGAACAGATTACATTTAATAATGACGTAAAAGGGTTTATTCCAGAAGCACAGGTTAAGGTAGTAAAAGATGTGATTGAGAAGAACCCTTATTTTGATTTACTCTATATTCAGGGTACAGATGGTATGCAAACTGCAAGAACGAGTGGTGAATTAGGTGATAGATCCAATCGTTGGTGGTTTACAAAGGTTGTAGATGAAAGAGAAGCATTTGTTAGTAAATCCTATTATTCCTTATCAGGAAATGTACCTGTAACTACAATTGCAATGCCTATCAATGATAATAATGGAACATTTGTAGGTGTTATGGGTGCGGATATTAAGTTAAATGTACTTCAAGAGATTATTGATAAAAATAGTGGAGGAAGCAAATACGCATTTATTATTGATGGAGAAGGCGTAGTAATCGCCCATCCAGATAGTGTTCAAGTTTCTGAACTGTATAATTACAAAACAATGAAAAAAGTAGTGTTAAAGAAAGATGACAAAGGCAACATTATGATGGATGCTGATGGCAATCAATTAACAGAAGAATTAGAGATAAAAGTGCCAACGAAACAAAAAGAGATTGTAGAAAAGGCACTGAATGGAGAAACAGGTACAGCTACATACAAAAATAATGAGGGAACGGAAGTAGTTAGTGCTTATGCTAGCATCAATCTTCCAGGTGTATCAGATAAATGGGCAGTAATTACAGTGGAAGATAAAGCGGATGCCATGAATTTTATTACATATACCCAGTACTTTAGTATCATCATTTGTTTTGCAGTTATTATTATTGCAGGTATTTTAACATCCATATTAGCCAATCGAATTGCAAAACCAATCAAGAAATCATCTGAATACTTAAGTCAGATCGCAAAGGGTGATTTTACAATTGACGTAGATTCTAAATTTACTGCGAGAAAAGATGAAGTTGGAACGATTGCAAATGGAATAAAAGATATGAAGGATTCACTGAAGCGTTTAGTATCAAGCATCTCAACGGAATCTATAAGAATCGAGACAGAAGTTGATAATGTAGTAACGAATATGGCTAAATTAAATGATAATCTTGAAAGCGTTTCAGCCACTACGGAGGAACTAGCAGCAAGTACGGAAGAAAGTGCCGCGACTTCTCAACAGATGTCTGAAACAACACAAGAAATTGAAAGAGCAGTTCATTCCATTGCTGAGAATTCTCAAAAGGGTGCAATCGCAGCCAAAGATATTAGTCAACGTGCTATGGAAACCAAAGGTAGTGTAAGTGATTCTCAACGCAGAGCTATGACATTATTGAAAGATACGAAAGGTCAATTAGAAAAAGCAATTGAAGATTCTAAAGTTGTAGAACAGATTAACGTTTTAACGGATTCCATTATGCAAATAACGGAACAGACCAATCTACTTGCATTAAACGCAGCAATTGAAGCTGCTAGAGCAGGAGAAGCAGGAAAAGGATTCTCTGTTGTTGCGGAGGAAATACGTAAATTGGCTGAGCAATCCAAAACAGCAGTTATGAGAATTCAAGAAGTAACAGACCGAGTAACTAGTACGGTAGTTAACCTATCAGATAGTTCGAATAATCTACTTACTTTTGTTTCAACTGATGTTAATAACGACTATAAGAATATGTTAGAAGTAGTTGAGAAATATAACGAAGATGCAAAATTTGTAGATGATTTGGTATCTGAATTTAGCTCAACTTCAGAAGAGTTGCTCGCATCCATCGAAAATATTCTAGAAGGAATTGATGGAGTCGCTCAGGCAGCCAATGAAAGTGCAATTGGTACAACCGAAATTGCAGGAAGAGTTTCAGATGCTAACATAATGTCAAGTGTAATAACAGAAAAGGTTACCACAACAAAAGAAAGTGCAGAAAAGCTGAAAGAAGAAATATCAGTATTTAAACTATAATACAAAATTGGAATGGGTAGTTGTAAAGATAGACTTAGTGCTATTTTTATAGCTGCCTTTTTTATAACTATTTCACAATTGCTAGAATTTAACATGAAATATATAATAGAATATAGAGAATAAATGAAATGGTTCATTACAGTGTATAACTATAAAATAAAAGTTAAGAATAACTAAGAAGGAGGCTATTATGGGAATAAAAGAATCAAACCAAGCTGATAGAAAAAAATATGAAATTATAAGAAAGCAACTGAAAATAGTGGATAGACAAGAAGAGAAAATCTTGAATCAAGTGGAACTTGCATTTATTAAAAATAAAATCAATCCAATTGTTGAAAATATTGAGGATATTATTCCAGAAAAATTAAAATCCACCTTAAATCTGGCATTTTATAAAGGTTTTCAATTGGTCTATGAGAAGGGCAATGCATATATTGAAAAAACATATGATAAGGATAAAATCCAACTGGAATATGATCTAAATGACTATGCGGTTGATCGTTCCAAAAGTATTAATTATGTGAAACGCTTAGATAAGAAGTCAAATCAATCCAAACTTCTGAATTCTTCTATTGCGGCGGTAGAAGGTGGAGTACTTGGAATCTTAGGGATAGGTCTTCCTGATATCCCATTATTTCTTGCTGTCATGATTCGGAATATAAATGAGATTGCACTAAGTTACGGATTTGATTACGATTCAGAAGAAGAAAAATGTTATATTCTTTCACTCATATGTTGTGCACTAACGAAGGAAGATAGACAATTGGAGTTGAATAAACAAGTGGATAGTTTAGCGGAGAGAATTAGTAATAATATTACTACAGACATCCAGTTGGAAACACAATTAAAACAGACTGCAGAAGTATTGTCAGACGCACTCCTAACTGCTAAGTTTATACAAGGAATCCCTTTGGTTGGCATCATAGGTGGAGTTGTAAATCATACGATTATAAGGAAAATAGGGAAGTATGCTTCAGTTAAGTATAAAAAAAGGTATTTATTGCGTAAACTAAAAGAAATAAATTAGTTAAACTGCTTGACTTAAAATCGTACTTATAGTACGATAAATAAATTGAAAACGCAAATATTAGTAAAAGCGTATTATTTTGTATGGAGGGTAGAATGGGTAGAAAGAAAAAAGAAGCTTTAACACAATTTAATCGTAACAATATTTTAGAAACAGCAAAAAAATTGTTTCATGAAAAAGGCTTAACCAACACTACCATGGATGACATTGCTAAACATGCGGATTATAGCAAATCTACCATATATGTATATTTTAAAAGTAAAGAAGAGATCTACAACTATATTATTTATGATAATATGGTTCAATTGCGTGAACTTTTAGAAAAAAATATTGACTTACAAAAGTACAGTTTTGAACAATGTTATTTCAATATCTGTAATGCGATTGTGTCTTTTCAAAATGAGTATCCTTTATTTTTAGAAACCATGTTAAGCGAGATTAGTATTGATTCAACTGATCACGATGAGAATCCGATTTTGAAAGATATCTATCAAGTAGGTGAAAGTATTAATTCGATTATCATTCTTTTTATAGAGAATGGGATGCAAGCAAACTATTTTGATTCACAAATTGATCCCAAAATAACGACACAAACGTTATGGGCAAGTATATGTGGAGTCATCTATCTTTCAGAAAAAAAGAAGGATTACATTCAGATGACCATGGATCTTAAGAAAGATGCATTTTTGCATGAAAGCTTTGCGCTATTATTGAAATCGATTACAAGATAGGAGAGCCAAGTTGAAAAAAGTTAGTGTGAATTGGAACATTATAATTCCTATTATTACAATGGTATGCCTTACAGGGGGGCTAATTTTACTCTCTTATTTATATGATGTGAATCAATACCAGACCACGGTACAATCGATGACGTTCGGTAATGTAGACATTAGTCAGATTCCAGATGGCATATATGAGGGAGAATGTAATGTAAACTACATAGTTGCAAAGGTTCAGGTTTCGGTAGAAGAAGGAAAATTAGAGAAGATAATTCTTTTGGATCACAAGAATGAACGAGGATCTTCAGCAGAGCAAATCATTGATGATATGGTGTATGAACAAAAAGTAAATGTGGATACTATTAGCGGTGCAACTAATTCTAGCAAAGTTATTATGAAAGCAGTAGAGAATGCATTGGCTAGTGCAAAGTAATAACATTCGAAAATTAATAAAACTTTTACGAGTTAAGTAGCTGTTTTTACTGCTTTACGTTAATAAAAATAGCAAACGTGTAAAGTGTAGGTAAATAATGGTAAAGGTTTGGTAAGGCCTATTGAAGAACATTTTTTCATATGTTATGACTATTATGAGAGGGTTGATAGAACACTCAAATAAAAGGAGGATAATGTGTATGAAAATGATCTTTAAGAAAGTTGTAGTGTCGATGATTGCATTTGCACTGGTTCTTACCACGGTTTATTTTGCTGGGAAACAGGAAGTGACGGTAGTGAATGCAGCACAGAAGAATACGAAAACAACAAGTACAGTTGCAGTACCCAAATACGTATTTCTTTTTATCGGTGATGGTATGAGTTATCCACAGATACAGGCTGCTTCAGATTACCTTGGAGCAGTGAAACAGCCTGGAAGTACTATTTTAAAAGGCGGAGAAGAGTTATCATTTATGAAATTCCCAGTAGCTGGATCAGCTACCACATTTGACTCTACTTCCTTTTGTCCAGATTCAGCATCCACTGCCACATCCATTGCAACCGGCTATAAGACATATAGTTCCGTTATTAATATGGATGAGACAAAGAAAATATCTTATGAAGCAATTTCGGAAAAATTAAAGAAACAATTAGGATATAAGATAGGTGTTTTATCAACAGTTAATCTAAATCATGCAACACCAGCATGTTTCTATGCGCATCAGGCAAGTAGAAATAATTATTACGAGATTGGTAAGGAATTAATATCTAGTAATTTTGATTACTTTGCTGGAGGAGCACTAAAGGATTCAAAGGGAATCAAAGGGGATCAAACTGATTTATATGAGCTGGCAAAAAAGGCTGGATATAAAGTTGTTACAACGAATAAGGAAGCAGAAACCTTAAATAAGAAATCTGGAAAAACTATTGTGATAGGGGAAACACTGGCTGATAGTGATTCACTATCTTATGAGAATGATAGGAAAACCAATGAATGGGCACTAGCTGATTATGTGAAAAAAGGAATTGAAGTATTAGAGAATGATAAGGGATTCTTTATGATGGTTGAAGGCGGAAAGATTGACTGGGCATGTCATGCCAACGATGCAGGATCTACCATTAGTGATACTATAGCTTTATCCAAGGCTGTAGAGGAAGCGGTTGCTTTTTATAACAAACATCCAAAAGAGACCTTGATTCTTGTTACTGGAGATCATGAAACTGGTGGATTAACCATCGGTTATGCAGGAACCAATTACGATACATATCTTACTAATTTATCCAATCAGAAAATCTCTTATGCTAAATTTGATACAGACTATGTTTCTAAGTATAAGAAAAATAATACTGCATTTACAACAGTGTTATCTGATATAAAATTAAATTTTGGACTGATGACAAGTACAGATTCCGATGCTTCAAAAAATGAAAAATTAGTATTATCAGAATACGAATATCAGTTATTATTTGATGCTTATACCAAAACAATGAAGAATTCCAAAGAAGCGTTATCACAGAAAGAGTATGTGCTTTATGGCTCCTATGAACCATTAACAGTAACCATTACTCACATATTAAATAACAAATCGGGTATTAATTTTAGCTCTTATTCCCATACAGGTCTCCCGGTTGGAGTATTTGCTTTGGGTGTAGGGGAGAGTCAATTTGTTGGTTATTATGATAATACTGATATATACAATAAATTAGCCAAGATGTTGAAGGTAAAGTAATTACATAGTATGAGTGCGGGGATGGCAATAAATATGAAATAGATGATGACTCAGTAAATAAGAGGGATATTTACTGGGTCATACCTTTATAAGAAAGGAATTTGATAATACTATGGTTTTTGGAAGCAAAGAAAAAATGAAAGATGCAATGCCGGTTATACTATGGTTCTTGGTATTTATCGTTCTTCTTTTGATGCCTACAGGTTATGAGGGGGCAATTATATATAAAGGTACAGATCGTTGTTCAGCCAAGGTACTATCTGTAAATAATGATAATATAATTGACACTGGGCTAGTTCGTTCCGGAGAACAGACTTGTGAGATAGAATTACTTGGAGGAAAATTTAGAGGGCAGATTGTACAAGGTTATAATACGCTCAATGGCTCATTAGAATCGGATAAAATCTTTTCCATAGGAGATAAAGCTTTGGTAGTTATTGATTACGAACAGGATTCAATACTATCCGTTAATATGATTGACCATTATCGATTAAATAAAGAATTTATACTAGCGGCATGTTTTTTGGTGTTTTTAATTCTAGTTGCAGGGAAAACGGGAATGCGTGCAATATTATCTTTTTCCATTACTGTTTTAATGATATGGAAAGTGCTGATTCCGTGCTATCTAAAGGGATATAATCCAATATACATAGGTCTATTGCTCACACTTTTGTTAATTATAATTACCATATCTTTAGTTTATGGATTTAATAAAAAGACAGTTTCAGCAGTTGCGGGTTCCGCTCTAGGAATGTTTGTCACCTGCATATTAGGTATTATTTTTACCAGACAATTTTTAATCCATGGTGCAATCATGTCTAATTCAGAAAGTCTATTGTACAGTGGTTATCAACATTTAAATTTAACACAGATTTTTATGGCAAGTATTTTTATTGGCTCATCGGGAGCAATTATGGATTTGGCAGTAGATATCACCTCATCTGTAAATGAGGTTGTTATGAAAAAACCAGAAATGGACTGGAAAGAAGCAATGAGGTCTGGATTTAATGTGGGAAGAGCGGCTATGGGGACTATGACAACGACCCTTCTGCTTGCATATTCAGGTGGTTATATTGCGCTATTAATGGTATTTATGGCGCAAGGAACTCCGATTTATAATATTTTAAATTACAAATATGTTTCTGCAGAAATTATCGAAACGCTTGTAGGAAGTTTTGGACTTGTATCAGTTGGTCCATTCACAGCATTTACAAGTGGTATCTTACTTGCTAAAAAAAGGGCATAAGTTAAGAAAATTGTATAATTGAGGGCTGTTTTTCAGAGATTATTGGAAAACAGCCTTGTTTTTTTCAAAGATTATCCAGCTGTACAATAAATTGGGATAATATGTAAGATATAACCAATAAAACATAGCGAATTTGTATAATATAACGGATGAATATGAAATTATTTCTAATAGTTTACACAATATGTATATAATATATTGCATTAACGTATAAAATTTATTCAATATTGACAAAAACCCGCGTGGTGTATATAATGGATGTAAGTGATTACTACGGTAGGTGATAATATGAAAGGATATGCACTACATAGAAGAGATAGTCTGATTATTACGGCGATTGATATTATGGATGAATTAGGCTTTAAAGGCCTATCTACGAGAGAAATTGCTAAAAGAGAAAACGTTTCCGAAGCAACTCTATTTCGTCATTATAGTAATAAAAATCAGTTGCTGATTGCAGTATTTGATTACTTCGCTAAATTTGATGAAGATATTTTTCAATCTACAATACTAATGAGACTAAAGCCCAAGGACGCAATAACATATTTTGTGAAATCATCTGTTGAGTATTACGAAAATTATCCTGCTATTACTTCAATTATGCAGGTATTTGATGTTGTTAGATATGAACCTGAACTAGAAGATAAGGTAAAAAGTATACTAGAACATCGTACTTTGTTTTTGAAACAGTTGATAGAGGAGGCAAAAGAGTTAGGGGAGCTACCATCTGATTTAAATAGTGAAAATTTAGCGGATTTAATCAATGGACTTTGCAGAGAGATCTGTCTAAAGTGGAGATTTAATCACAAAGAATTCTCATTAACAGAAAGAACCATGTCAACTCTTAGCATAATACTGGATAGTTTATTTACATCCTAGTTCATCCAGAACTGAAACATCATGGTAACTTATTGAGCCATTTACTTGAGGGAGTATAAATGGGTGTTAAACAAAAGATATGGAGGCAAACTATGAAAAAAGTACTTATCGTTGATGATGCAGAATTTATGAGATTAGCTATTAAAACAATGTTAAACAAGTGTGGAGATATTGAATATGTTGAAGCTGCTAATGGAATTGAGGCAGTCCAAAAATTTAAGGATACGAAACCAGATCTTGTAACTATGGATATTACAATGCCAGATATGACAGGATTAGAGGCATTGAAGCTAATAATGGATTTAGACCCAAAAGCTCGTGTCGTAATGGTTTCAGCAATGGGACAAGAATCTATGGTAAAAGAAGCAATTATGAGCGGGGCTAGAACTTTTATTGTAAAACCTTTTAAGGAAGAACATGTAGTTAGTACTGTTAATAAACTGTTAGCTTTATAAATAAATGATGCCGGGAGGTATATAAATGTCAGATCAATTTACCAATGAACCGATGCTTGATATGTATATATTTGAAACTTCGCAACTGATTGAACAACTAGAACAATCTATCTTAAATAGTGAAAAAGAAAGTTCCTTTTCACCGGCTTCCATTAATGAAATTTTCCGCATTATGCATACAATAAAGGGATCGTCTGCATTAATGATGTTTCATAGTATATCAACACTTGCACATTCCATGGAAGATTTGTTCTATTTCCTTCGTGAGGAGAAACCAAGTCAGGTGGACTGTTCTACGCTATCAGATTTTGTATTAGATGGTGTCGATTTTATTAAGGTAGAAGTTGAAAAGATTAAGAATGGAGATTCATCAGATGGAAATGCTTCTGAACTGATTCAAGAATTGAAAGACTTTTTGAAAGATTTAAAGAAAGGTAATAATTCATCTGATACCAATGTAAACGAAAAGAAATTAGTAAAAAAACCACAACAGTACTACATTAGTCAGGAAAAAGTTTCTACTACAGAATATGAATATCAGTATAGAGCAAATATTTTCTTTGAAGAAGGATGCGAAATGGAGAATATTAGAGCTTACACTATTATTCATAACTTAAATGATTTGACAGATGAATTTTATCATTTTCCTGAGGATGTGATTGATGATGAAAGTAGCACAGAGGTCATACAACAAGATGGTTTTACCATTTACTTAAAATCAAATTGCACCTACAATCAAATGAATGATTTTTTTCAGCAAACCATATTTTTAAAAAGTCTAGAATTGGTGCAAATTGATACCGAAGAATACAATGCATTGTTAAAAACACCAGAGAAAATAGTTCAGGATAATCCAGTTAAGATTCCAGTTATTTCTACTGATGGCAAAAGTGAGGTTGACAAAGCTAGTAGAGGAATTGACAAAGGGATCCAGTCATCTGCTGTTCAAAGTATTATTAGTGTAAGTGTGGCAAAACTCGATAAGCTAATGGATCTAGTTGGTGAAATGGTAATTGCAGAAGCTATGGTAACTCAGAATCCGGATTTGATGGGGTTAGAACTAGATAATTTTTCAAAAGCAGCGCAACAACTGAATAAAATAACAAGTGAACTTCAAGATACAGTTATGTCAATTCGAATGGTTCCTCTAGCACCAACATTTCAGAAAATGCATCGTATTGTGAGAGATATGTGTAAACAGCTAGGAAAAGAAGTAAAACTTGACATTATTGGAGAGGATACCGAAGTTGATAAAAATATTATAGAGCATATCTCAGATCCTTTGATGCATCTTGTACGTAATTCCATAGATCATGGTATTGAATCAGCTGAAAGTAGACAACTTGTTGGTAAGGATAAAACAGGAATCCTAACCCTTGAGGCCAAGAATTCTGGAAGTGATGTTCTTGTTATCGTACGTGATGATGGAAAAGGATTAGATAAAGATAAAATCATTCAAAAAGCATTGGATAATGACTTGTTATATAAAAAACCAGAAGATATGTCAGATCGAGAAATCTTCAATCTTATTTTACTTCCTGGATTCTCAACGAAAGACAGTGTATCAGAATTTTCAGGACGTGGTGTTGGTATGGATGTAGTAACGAAAAATATTGAATCCATAGGTGGTACCTTATCCGTGGATAGTATACCTAACAAAGGAACTACGATTACACTAAAAATTCCTTTGACTTTAGCAATTATTGACGGAATGAATATAAAAGTTGGAAACTCTTGTTATACGTTACCAACTATATCAATTAAAGAATCACTACGGCCACAAAGCAAAGATATTATTCGAGATCCGGATGGAAATGAAATGATAATGATAAGAGGGCAATGCTATCCTATTATAAGACTTCATGAACGATTTAAAGTAGATACGGATATCACCGAGTTTACAGATGGAATTATGATTATTGTGGAACTGGATAGCAAGACAGTTTGTATCTTTGCGGATGAACTATTGGGACAGCAACAAGTCGTTGTAAAAGGGCTGCCATTTTATATTCAAAAGACTAAAAAAATAAAAGGCCTAGCGGGATGTACCTTGTTAGGTGATGGTAGTATAAGCCTTATTCTTGATGTTGCAGGATTAATTCATTCATAAATCTGATAAGCTGAGGTGTTCCAATGAAAAAAATATTAGAAAATACATCTTTTGAGCTTGCTACTGCTACATTGTCTTGTATTGGAGATGGAGTTATATCAACAAATCTTCAAGGTGAAATTATTTATATTAATAATAAAGCAGAGAGCATTGTCGATTTCACCTTTGATGAAATGAAAGGTAGAAAATTTGATGAGGTAATCTTGTTTTATAATGCGGTAACAAGAAAGATTGTACAGAGTCCTTTGACTAATGTAATTCACAATAATTCGATTAGTGGACTTGAGAACAACACCATTATAGTTACAAAGAATTATGTACATAAGTATATATCTGCCACCTTTTCACCTGTAAAGGATTCTAATGATAATAGTATTGGTGTTGTAATCATTCTAAGAGATATTTCAAGGCTTAAAACCTTGGAAATAGAACATTTAGATGAAAAGAATAATCTGAAAGCAATCTTTGATTTCGCACCAGTTGCTATGATTACCATTGATGAAAATTCTTTGATTACACAAGCAAATGACGCTTCACTATTATTAATTAATGAGAATCGTGAACAGGTAGTTGGAAATCATTTTGGAGATAGTTTCAATTGTGTAGAAAGCTTTAAAGATCCACGTGGATGTGGTTATGGGCCAAAATGTATCTACTGTGAATTAAGAAAAGCGATTATGCGATC
Source organism: Bacillota bacterium (assembly GCA_023420935.1). GTDB lineage: Bacteria > Bacillota > Clostridia > Lachnospirales > Lachnospiraceae > Mobilisporobacter. Next base: position 13,445 of record JAEZUR010000024.1, read on the forward strand.
CATCACACGTCGTAAAGAAACAAGCAATATGGAAATACATAGAACATTAATAAAAGATGAGGAAGAATACGACTATTGGTTTCGAGCAAGTGTTGCTCCAATTGTTGTAAATGGTAGAAAAAATTCCATTCTTACTTTAATTGATATAACAGAAAGTAAGAATAGGGAGAGACATATTACCGAGTCTAGAGATTTTTGTAATAATATTTTAAATCAACTCCCATCGTTAGCGTGGATGACGGATAAACAGTTGAATTGTAATTATGTGAATAATGTATGGAGTAAATTTACCGGAAAAGCTTTTGAAGATGCACTAGGAAATGGTTTGTATCAAACAATACATCCTGATGATCTAGAAAGATATGCTAAAATGCGAACGGAAGCAATGAAAAAACGAGTCAGATTTCAGATTGAGGTTCGCATACTTCGTAACGATGGGGTATATCGGTGGTGTCTCGCAGTTGATACACCTTACATTGGATTAGATAAAAAATTTGCTGGCTACATAGGATCGCTTTATGATATAACGGAACAAAAGGAAGCGGAAGCGGATTTAGAACGATATCGAAAGATCATTGACAATGCCAGAGATATTATTTTCTTATTGGATCTAGATGGAAATATTATCGAAGCAAATAAGTCGGCAATAGAGACATATGGATATACATCTAAAGAGTTATGCTCCATGAATATTCGTAATATCAGAGAGGACTGGGGATATACCGACCAGCAGATGGATCAAGCCAATCATGGAGGAATATTTTTTGAAGCAAGTCATCGTAGAAAAGACGGAAGTAAGTTTCAAGTGGAAGTAAGCTCACAAGGTATCTATATTGGGGAGAAAAGAATTCTTTTTAGTATAGTAAGAGATATATCAGAGCGAAAGAAAGCAGAGAAAGATATTCGAATGAATCAGGAAAAATATTATTTCCTATTTATGAATATGCAAAGTGCGTATGCTTATTACAAACTTATCTACGATGAAGAGCATAATCCATATGATTTAACACTGATTGAGGTAAATCGGGCTTTTGAAGAACTATATGGAATGGTAAAAGAAGAAATACTTGGTAAGAATTTTACTGAATTATTTCCAAACAGTAAAGATTCACTTGCAGAAGCCATTCGTACCTATGCTGGAAAATTGATTTTGGGAGAGAGCATAAGCATTGAAGAAGTGTATTCTAAAGACTATGATAAATGGTACTCCTTCTCCATCTACAGTCCATATGAAGATGATATTGTTACCATTGTATCAGATATTACTAATATGAAGCAGTCAGAGTTAAGACTTATCTCAACCAAAGAAGCAGCTGAAGCAGCCAATAGAGCAAAAAGTGAATTTTTAGCCAATATGAGCCATGAAATTCGAACACCTATTAATGGAATGGTAGGAATGGTTGATCTGACGCTTCTTACAGATCTTAATTATGAGCAAAGAGATAACCTAGAAACTGCAAAAGCATGTGCCAATTCGCTACTAAATATTATCAATGATATTTTGGACTTTTCTAAGATGGAAGCAGGTAAGCTTACGATTCAAACCATCAACTTTGATTTAAAGGCTTTAGTAGAGGAATTAGTTAAATTGTATGCACCAAGAATTGAAGAAAAAGGTCTTGAGCTTCATTATTCCTTTAACTCGTCTATTCCACAGTATTTGGTTGGAGATCCTAATCGGTTACGCCAAATTATCAACAATTTACTAAGTAATGCAGTTAAGTTTACAAATAGTGGATGTGTAAGTCTCAATATAAAGTGTATTAAACGGATAGAGGATCAAGTGGAGTTACAATTTTCTGTTTCAGATACGGGAATTGGTATAGCAAAAGAAGATATTGGACACTTATTCCAAAGCTTTAATCAGGTAGAACAATCTTTCACGAAAAAATATGGTGGTACAGGTCTTGGACTAGCTATATCAAAAAGTTTGGTTGAACTTATGGGTGGAAGAATTAGCGTTGAAAGTGATAAGGGAGAGGGCAGTGTATT
>JAEZUR010000069.1 GCA_023420935.1 Bacillota bacterium
GCATTTCACAATGGACAATTTATTGAGGTAACAGAAGATAATTTTAAGGGAAAATGGAGCGTTGTATGCTTCTATCCAGCAGACTTTACATTTGTTTGCCCTACTGAGTTAGAAGACCTTCAAGATAACTATAAAACCCTAAAGGACCTTGGTGTAGAAGTATATTCCATATCTACTGATACTCACTTTACACATAAGGCATGGCACGACAGTTCAGAGGCAATAAAGAAAATAGAATATATCATGATTGGTGACCCTTCCCATACCATTTCCAGAAACTTTGATGTTCTCATTGAAGCTGATGGATTAGCAGACCGTGGAACTTTTATCATCGATCCTGATGGAGTAGTTCAATCGGTTGAGATAAATGCAGGTAGTATTGGACGTGATGCAGGTATTCTAGTTGGAAAGATTAAGGCTGCCCAATATGTTAGAAATCATCCAGGGGAAGTATGCCCAGCTAAGTGGAAGGAAGGTTCTACAACCTTAAAGCCAAGTCTTGATTTGGTAGGAAAAATTTAATAAATCAGCATTATGAATAAGGAGGGATGCTATGATATTAGATGATGAGATTAAAAATCAACTGGAACAATATCTTCAACTGATGGAAGGAGATGTATTGATTCAGATTAGCGCTGGTGAAGACCAGATATCAAAGGATATACGCTCACTGGTTGAAGAGATTGCCTCCATGTCTACACACATTAAGATCCAGTCAGCTGTGCTTAACCGTACACCTAGTTTTAGTATCAGCCAACTGGGAGAAGATAATGGAATTGTTTTCGCAGGTATTCCTTTGGGACATGAGTTTACTTCATTAGTGCTGGCATTATTACAAGCTAGTGGCAGACCTCCAAAGTTAGATGATGGAATGATAGCACGTGTGAAAAGATTAACCGGAACCTTTCATTTTGAGACCTATATAAGTTTAAGTTGCCATAATTGCCCTGAGGTTGTTCAAGCATTTAATGTTATGAGTATTTTAAATCCGCGAATAACACATACCATGATTGATGGGGCAGCTTTTAAAAGTGAAGTGGAGGCTAAGGACATTCTTGCAGTACCTGCAGTTTATTGTAATGGTGAATTTTTCTCTAGTGGTCGTATGACTCTAGAAGAAATTATTGAAAAGCTGGATGATGCACCGCAGGATATAAGGTATGAAAGCATTGAACCTTATGATGTTCTTGTGGTTGGTGGTGGACCAGCTGGAGCAAGTGCTGCAATATATGCCGCCAGAAAAGGAATTCGTACCGGTGTGGTTGCAGATCGGTTCGGAGGACAGGTAATGGATACCCTAGGAATTGAAAATCTTATAGGGATCAAGTATACGGAAGGACCTAAACTAGCTGTTAACCTGGAAGAACATGTAAAAGAATATCCAGTAGATATAATTCGTGGACAACGAGCAAAGGCTATACAGAAGAAAGAGTTGATTGAAATAATATTGGATAACGGGTCTATACTTACAAGCCGAACTGTTATCCTGGCAACGGGAGCCCGTTGGAGAAATGTAAATGTTCCTGGTGAGCAGGAATTTCGCAATAAAGGAGTTGCTTATTGTCCACACTGTGACGGACCACTTTTTCAGGGAAAAGATGTGGCTGTTATCGGTGGTGGTAATTCCGGCATTGAAGCAGCCATAGATCTTGCTGGAATTGTAAAGCATGTTACAGTTCTGGAATTTATGCCAGAATTAAAAGCAGATGCAGTACTTCAAAAAAAATTATATAGTCTGCCTAATGTATCAGTGCTAAAAAATGTTCAGACCAAGGAAATTACAGGAAGTCAGAAAGTTGACGGAATTACCTATATAGATCGCGGTTCTGGTGAAGAAAGTCATATTACGTTGGCAGGGGTCTTCGTACAAATTGGATTGGTCGCAAATACAGAATGGTTGGAAGATGTGTTGGATAGAAATAAGATAGGTGAGATTATAGTGAACCAAAACAATGCTACCAATATTCTTGGTGTATTTGCAGCAGGTGATTGTACTAACAGTCCGTATAAACAGATAATTATTTCAATGGGTTCTGGTGCTAATGCAGCTCTAAGTGCATTTGATTATTTGATTCGTTCTTAAGAAAAATCTTCTTAATAAAACCTAAAGGGTTTTGTTAGGAAGATTTTTTTGTGATGTGTGCAGCGCCCACATTGTTAAATACCAAGACTTTGAGCTCATGCTGCCACTAACATCGTTTTAATTCCGGAACAGGATCAGTATTTCGTTGAAAAGGAAATGGAAATGTAAAATACGTTTGACATTTTCTGGATTGGGAAGTATACTTGAAATGTAAAAAACATTTGACATATAGGAGGAAGTTTTGTGAAAAAGATGGATGAGATGGGGTTAAATATAAACCTCAAAGGAATCAAATGGAGTTGGTTTTTTTTAGTTGTATCGCTTTTTATATGGGGAATTTATGAATATGTGAAAACACAAGCGACATCACTCCCCCTAATACTATTCACATTACAGTTCTTAGTGTATTTTTTTGTTACTAATATTGCGAAATGGAAAATGGGTGATGAAAATGGAAAGAAGTCTATGGGGTGGTACTTCGGAGGGGCTTTATTTTTTATTATTATTTTTGGTATTATACTGTATCTTGTAAGGGGTAGGTAATAATGAAAAATCAAATAAAAGTATTGCGCAAAGCGAAGAACTATAGGCAGGAAGATCTAGCTGAGGCGTTAGGTGTGACACGGCAGACAATTAATGCAATTGAAAACGATAAGTATGATCCAACATTATCACTAGCTTTTAAGTTGGCATGGTTGCTTGGAACAACCGTTGACGAATTATTTAATCCGGAGATAGATTATAAAAAATCAGATAATAATAAATATTAGATGGCTAATGATTTGATGCTTGTATTAACTCCAACGAATGCGGTAATTGCCTCCATATATTCTATACATTCAGCAAGCCCTTACGGCTTGCTGAATGTAATACTTATCTAACTTGTTGTGAGCAATTCATTTCTTTGGAATATATTTTTTTACTCAAAAAATAAATTCCACTCCAGCCGAGCAATAATAACACCTGTGCTAGGACAACAAGCCATAATACCTGCGTGTACCCACCAATAATGCATATTATAGTATTAACTAGAGTAATACCTTGGAAAGTAAACATGATTGGTAATTCTTTTTTGTAATTCAAAGAGCTAACAAACCGACGATCCCAGAACTTAACGAAGGCTAACACTAAAACTCCCACTGTAATTACAGAAAGTGCAATTAACATTACCCATTGCATATTAGAAGTTCTTGGGAAAAATGGTCCCATATAATTAAAGAAATTGGATATAGGTGAAACCAAACAAATTAGAGAAAGAATGGAAGCCAAAATCGGATATATATAACCGATTAGGTTACTGTAGCCTTTCTTTTTGTGCCACCATTCACCGATTAAAATAAAGGCAGTCCAGTATCCGGCTATATAGATCCATCCTGTAAAATTCATGACTGGTTCCCCATATATTACAGGTTCACCAGGGATCGGGTAATAACTCCACCTGCCAATGATTCCTTCCGATGTTTGAAAAATCTGTTTTACTGCAACTGGATCCAATGAAAAGTCAAAAATCATAGCACTAAGTCCTGTAATGAATGGTTTCGTCCATGAAGGTATATTTACCGTCTTCAAAACACGTAACGTTGAGTAAACGATAAGAAACTCGATAATTGGAACAGTTAATGGTATATTGCATATCATTAGGATACTGCGCCCATATGCATAAAAACCTTCATTTCCCATAAGGCCCATAGATACCGCAACATTTTCAAAGGCTGCGGCGTAGAAAAAGACAAAACCTATGAATTGCATTAAGACTATCTTTGGACGCTCTTCGTTATTAATTATATAAAAAATCATTAAAGTGGCAATTATTAAAACTAAAATATCTTGAATAATCCATACAGGAACTATTGTTATATTTCCCATTGTTTGTACCTCCATTTAAAATTATGTTTGTGTTGAACGTTCAAATGTATTATACTAACACAGTGCTAGTTAATCAACAGTCAGTTCGATAACATTACGTTCGATAACTTACAAAACAGATAAATGATGTTCGTTTGTATGATTATTTATTTAGGAGGATATTATGGCTTATGAAAAAGCAGACCATCGGGTGAGATATACAAAGATGGTGATAAAAAATAGTTTACTTGAACTTATGAAAGAGCGTTCTATCAGTAAAATTACAGTAACAGAGATATGTAAGAAAGCAAATATTAATCGGAATACTTTTTATTCACATTATGCGAATCAGTTTGAACTTCTTTCAAATATTGAAGATGAGTTATATGAAGAAATTAGACAGTTTGTGGGACATACGATGAAACTTGAGACTCCTGGAAAACTATCATATGAAATTTGCAAGTATATAAAAGCAAACAGCAATATATGTGAAGTATTGTTTTCAGAGAATGGGGATAAAGATTTATTAGAACGTATTCTTTATATCAGCCACGATTTAAATATTGAGAAATGGAAGAAAGAAGTAAAATATATTGATCAAAAGTTATTCGATAAGTGGTACACATTTACAGCATATGGCACTATAGCCGTAATAGAGAAGTGGGTCAATAGTGGTATGAAAGAGAGCCCCAGTAAAATTGCTGCTTTTATTGATAAAGCGACAGAAGCAGTATCAAAAGATTTTTATTAATGCGAGATTTCATTGCTCTTTCATTGCAAGGACAAGTTCTACGTGCTGCCTGCTGTATAAAGAAAAATAAGAATTGAATGGGTTTGGAATGGACGCACTCGTTAGCATTTGTTGATGAGTGCTTTTTGCTGCAGAAATTTGTATAAATGTTTGATGGTAAAATTTTATTATATCGACATGATTTTTTTTTAGAATGCCAAACACAGCTTTTTTCAATTTGTCAGATGATAAAAAAAACTTAATTATATCAGTATCTATGGATGAGTTTTCATCAGCAAATTATGACACAGCCAGTATTAATCAAATATGTAAAAAATCAAATATTGCTAAAGGAAGCTTCTATCAGTACTTTACAGACAAACTTGACCTATATATCTATATAATGACTCAAGCAATTGATAAAAAAATAAGTTTTTTTAATACAATCTTGGTTGATTTTAAAGCATTAACACTGCTGGAGCAAATTCGTTTACTGTTCATCAAGGGTATTGAGTTCGGTATTCAAAATCCTCAATATGCTGCTTTAGGCGAACAGTTTTCCAAAGAAAGTAATGAACATGCTAAACTAGCAGTAATGAAGGAGGGAGAAAAACGATCGGATATCATATTTACCCAAATGATTGATCATGCAAAATCAAAAGGTGATATTAATAGTGAGGTTGATACTTTGGCTTTAAGCATGATGTTGCAATCTCTTAATAATACAGTAAATGAATATATACTTAACAAATACGGCGGTATCAACCATATCAATTATAATGAAGATACCAATAGACTAGTTGATTCACTACTTAACATTATTTTTAATGGAATAAACCCATATAGAGATTAAGGAGGTTCTCATTATGACTAAAAAAATGGATTATATATTGGGAATAGTTTTTGCGGTTGCTACAATCGTATTTGTAATATTATTTTTAACAAATGATTCAATTTTCAACTGGGCATTTGCCAGACATCATAATGTATGGAGCTGGTATATAAGACCTTTGTTTATCATTCCCATTATATTATTTGCGTTTAAGAAAAGCTTAACTGGAATATTTGTATCTGTTTTTGCATTGTTTACCAGTATGTTTTGGTTTTCTGCACCTGAAATAAGTAGCCCTCAGGTTATGGCATTTCTTGCTTATGAAATGGATTATTTAAAAGGGGAATGGACTGCACCTAAAATTATCATGAGCTTATCTGTTCCAATCTTCTTTATTGTTCTTATTATTGCAGCTTGGAAAAGAAACTGGAAGTTACTTCTTGGAGTGGTAATTGCAGCAGCAGTATTAAAGATTGTATGGAGCGTAGTATTTAGTGGAGAAGCTGGAATGTCTATATTAAAACCGGCAATTATCGGTTTAGTCATTTGCATCGGTGGTATATATTACTATAAGAAAAACCAATCGAATAAGAAGTGATACAAAAGGATTTTAGAAAAAAGTTGATGGAGTAAGAATTGCACAGGACATGTTGTTAGACATGTCCTGTGTAATTATGCAATCACCCACATATATTAGTTAAAATTCTTCTTATTTTAGAAAAACTATTTTAAGTTTATTGGTATCCATACTTCGACTTCTGCGTCTGTTGGATTTCCATTTAACAGGATTTCTGCTATTGGGTTCCCACTATATTGATATTCAAACATCTCCGTAAGAATGTCTTCAAAAGCTTGTTCTTCAAGCTTGTCAAAAGCTAAGCGAGAAAGACCACCTGCCCCTTGTAGAACCAAATATGTTCCACCCGTAAATATTACTTCGTTTGTTCCATCAATTACTGGTTGTGATGACTTAACGCCAGCGTAGTAGAAAGTATTTTTTCTATCTGATGTTATTACTGCATAACCCAAATTACTCTCAGCAATTGGTTTAAGCAAACCCATCTTTCCACTTTGTAGAATATCTTTGAAAAATTCAGTTTTTTGTCTGGAAAATAGTTCTGAATGAACTCTTTCTGATCCCTCTAATTTAGTTTTAAAACCTACAAAACGAAAAGTATCTTTTTCTTCAATTCTAAAATTACTCATTTTTAATTCCTCCTTGTAATTAGTATTATGAAAATCATCAGAAATTCTCAGTCGATCTAGAACTTAATAAAGGGAATCGTTCATTAAGAAAACTATTAAAAATGATAGAAACAGCGATCAGTAATAATAAATATTTATTATTTAATTATACTGACAAAAAAGGTGAGATCTCTGTTCGAAAAGTTGAACCTTACAAAGTTGTATTTAAAGAAAGCAAATGGTATTTACAAGCCTTTAGTTTAGAACGTAATGATTATAGAATATTCAAACTAGCGAGAATGAGTAAGCCATGTCTGACTGAGGACACTTTCAGTCCTAGAGATTTCATCTCTTTGCCAATGGATGGTTCTAATTGGACCATGAAAGAAATGGTGCCGATAATAATTAAGGTAGATAGATCAATAAAAGATAAAGTAATTGAGAGATTCGGAGAAGAAAATATTATTGATCAACAAGAAAATAATTATTTAGCTAAGTATTATATTATAGACGATGAAGAGGGATATAATATAATACTTGCTTTTGGTAAAAAATGCGAAATCATTGAACCAATTAGTATAAGACGAAAGTTTAAAAAGTATTTATTAAATATATCAAAGATATATGAAGAGAACTAGAATAAATAAATCAGCTTTTCTCAATTTTAATTTCGTTATTCTGAACTATAATTGCATCGTGATTACTAATCGGTGATAAATTCAGCTTAGAGGAGTAGGTGTCTATTATAGTTTCAACCACTTTCTTAAAGGGTGAACTTTGAAAATGTGGTACAGGGTAAAAATCGACTAATCCTAACGCTTCATAATTTACTAAATCTGGAGCTTTTGTCACACTGTCCATTTCTTTTGCGTATTCTATATTTGGTGATGCAATCATTGCTCCAGCTGATTCACCAATGTAAAGCTTGCCTGAATTTACTTCTTCTATAATTATTTTATCAGCCCCTGTTCTTTTTAGCTCTTGCAACAGAAAGAATGTGTTTCCGCCAGTTATATAAATAAAATCATTTTTCTTTAACTTAGCTTTTATTTCATCCTTGTTGG
>JAEZUR010000091.1 GCA_023420935.1 Bacillota bacterium
TTATTTGGTCAGCAAATCTTTAGCTATTTGTCGTACCAAATAATCTTTATTTCTTTTTCAAAGATATCCAAAAGGTATTTCTCTTTCACATACTATTACAATGTATTTTGCATAACTTACATGATTCATCACTAATGTCAAATCATATTCCATTAACGACTCAGAGCCTCTCTACTAAAGCAAACTAGCACTAAGAATCAGCCTATAATATTCTTCAATGCCTCTGCAATCTTGATTATCTCTTCTTCTGTATTATCTTTACCAAGTGAAATGCGAATTGTTCCAGTCGCATATTTTTCCGGAACAGATATGGCCTTAATTACATGAGATATCTGTGTATTCACGCTATCGCATGCTGATCCAGTCGAAACACAAATCTTTTGAAGATCAAGTCTATGAAGGAGCATCTCACCCTCTACGCCTGCAAAAGATAGGCTGATATTTCCAGGTAAGTGATTTATACCATTTCGCATATAATCCAAACCTAACTGGTTTAATCTATCAAGTAATAAATTTTCTAAAAATTTAATATGCCTTGTGTTTTCTTCCATTGCATCACAGTTTTTTTTAAGAGCGACTGCCATCCCTACTATTGCAGCAATATTTTCTGTTCCGGCTCGATGTCCCATTTCCTGAGCTCCACCATCGATATAATTTGTCAAGCCACCTTTCGAATATAAAAACCCAATTCCTTTCGGTCCATTAAATTTATGTGCAGAAGCCGAAAGCATGGAAACTCCAAGGTCTTTTACATTGATAGGCACATGTCCTATAGCCTGAACTGCATCTGTATGAAAGCTTGCTCCATACACTGTTGCTATTTCAGCTAATTCTTTGATTGGCTGTATAGTTCCTATCTCGTTATTAGCATACATTATAGAAACAAGAGTAGTATCACATGTTGAGACAGCAACTCTTGGTCGATACAATATCTTCTTCAGATCATCTGGATTGACCAAACCTTTCTCATTCACGTCTAGATAAAAAATTTCAGCTTCACTATATTCTTTTTCAGCTTCCACAGAATGGAGCACTGCATGATGTTCAATCTTTGTTGTAATAATATGGCGTATATCAGAGGCAAATGGAGAATATCTCTTTATCGCCCAATTATCGCTTTCACTTCCGCCAGACGTGAAGAAGATTTCACTCGGATCAGCGCCAATACACTCTGCAATATCTTTTCTTGCCTGTTTTAATGCCATCTTTGGTTTCTTAGAAAAGGAATACGGTTGCGATGCATTCCCATAATCCTCAAGCATATATGGCTTCATCGTTTCAAATGCATCTATATCAAGTTTTGTAGTAGCCGCATTATCGGCATAAATATAATTTGTCATATATACCTCAATTAAAGAGAGTGCATCCCTCTTCCTTAAATTCCTCAATTTTCTCTAGTAAATCTTCTACAGAACATCCAAGATAATCCGCCAAACAATCTATACAATAAAAGTTTTTCACCTGTTTTCCAAGTATTTTCTTATTTATGCCGACAGTATCTTTATCAATGGGAGACTTTCTGCATGCAATACACTCTTTCTCCATAATTACATATCCTTAACCGTCAAAAACGGAACATCCTTTCCCTTATATTCTGTATCAATCATCCCCTGCTGTAATTTAATAATTCGACGCATTCTCATTGCGGGAGTCAAACAATAATCTGTAAAATCCTGTCTATCCACATCCATTTCATTTCTTACGTGTGGGAATAATAGCTTCAAATATGCCGTTGCTATTCTCTTAATTGCTTCAGTATCTCTTGTATCAGCATGCTCTGGTACATTCACGATTTTTTCTACGATAGCCCTGTAGCTGGTATCATTTCTAAGTTCATGAAGAATAGAACAGAAATACTCCGAATTCAAAGCCCAACCAGTAATCTTTAGACTATCATTCATTCTTGGAATATCCCACCCTTTTACAAATCCATGTATACGATCAAGAAGCGCTGTTTCTTGAAACAGATTAGGTAACTCTGAAAGCATATATTCATATTCATTCATCTTATCTTCCTGTATATTTCCAAGGAAGACAACACCTGCATCAGATTCTCCATTGTATCCATTTGTGTTAAACTTTCCATACTCCAAATAACCTTGAAGAATAGATCTCATCTCGTTTTCATCTCCAAAACTAACCAATTTCACCTCATCGATTGCTACGAAATCAGGTCCACAAACAAATCCAGGTTTTCTTCTGTTCGCATCATAGAACATCTTAGATCTTGTTACTTTTCCACCATCTGTAAGCATTCCATATTTACTTACATGACCAAATACATAACTTTTTCCAGTACCCTTTGGTGCAAGTTCGATAATATTTACACGTTTCTCAATAAATGGTAATAATCTTGTAAGCATGGATAACTTCTGTAGCTCTGTTTCATAACCACTTGCGTTATAATCAATTGCGCCTAATACAACATCAATCCATTCCTCTATTGAGAAATGGCTCCTCATCTCTTTAAAATAGTCCAAATCCACTGTGTACGGGCAGAAATTTTTAAAACCTACCAGTTTGATTTTACCTGGTATTTTAGGTTTAACTGTATCATCAGGTTGACGGTATCCTAATTTTATTATTCCCCAAACCTCACCACTCTGAATTAGTTCATTCTTATAAAGTTCCCAAATTGAAGATTCAATCATAGTCTCTTTCTCGGTAACTCCAAAATCTGGTAAAGCAAATGAGATTTCTCCTGTCTTAATATTTATATCAACCGATATTTTTGTCAGTAACTGTACGGTTTCATTTTCATAAATAATCTGATTCTTAATTCTCATCCAATCTTCTTTCTTAGGAATGAATTTATTAATAAATGCAGATACCTCATCCATATTAAATTTTCCAAAATCATCAGAAAATGTTTTAAGTAAATAATCTCGTAAAAAGGCTGGTAAACCTAAAGACGAAAAAAAATTATTACTCTTAAGATCTTTATATACAACCATTTCTTCAAAATAATCTCTTAATTTGTCTTCCACTATTCATCCTCCTCTAATCAAATAAACTGATCTCTGTCATACCCTTTTTCTTAATCTCGAAAGGATTATTTGTAGAGAGTACATCTGATCCACTTATAATATCTGCATAGTAAAGACCTTTCTTTGTACAATCTGGCATCTTAACCTCATAAATATATTTATCTGGTGTTGCAACAGCATCATAATACTTATCGTTTACCTTCACTGTTAAATTGTTACTGATAATACCCACATATAATCTTATTAAAGGTACCTCCATTGCTGCCAAAGTTATAATCTTTGTTTCCTCCAGAAAAAATGCTTCTACATTATCTGCTTTCCTTGTAATTTCAATGATTGGAACCGTAACCTCTTCAAGGGTAGCTCCTCCGTGTACCTCTACATTAGCTTTTCTACTCCCTTTAAATCGATCATAATTCGCCAAAACCCAATAATCTGCCTCTGAAATAACAAAGTCAGGTTTTGAATTTATCTCATTCATTGGACAGCATCTACCAGAATGAACTCCCTTAGTTTCCATCTGCCAAACATTCTCCGTTTCATGCAATACCGCTAATCTACTTGCTCCATGATCTGACACAATAACTGCCTTCTCATAATGGTTATTTAAGATTGCACTGCGAATTTTCTTCAGTAGATCATCTATGAGTTCCAATTCTCTTATAATATAAATAGGTGTTTTAATCTTCTCATAATCAAAACTTTCCTCACCATGATGTTTA
>JAEZUR010000038.1 GCA_023420935.1 Bacillota bacterium
TGTACAAATACATCTTCTCCACCATTATCGTTTGTAATAAATCCAAATCCTTTTTGCGCGTTAAACCATTTCACTGTACCGTTATTCATATCAGTACCTCCATTTTATTATTTGTATCAATATTTAAAAAAAGTTAGCACATATTTGTAAATCATCAAAGAACAACTTACAAACACAAGCTAACTTAAATTTTTCAAATTGATTACTTAATCACTTTATCATATAATACAGAATAAGTCAATCAATCCAGATCGATTCTACATATCCGTTCTTTTGTTTGGAAAAGAACAACATTTTCTAGTAATAAATACAAGAGAATTCTAATGTATTTACAACAGTAGCGCTTTTTCGAGCTTTGCCTCAGCTTGCTCTATGGAAATTTTAAGCGCTGTTGCAAACTCTATGTTGAGCAACTTACTGATACGTAGTAGATTCCGGTCATCGTTCATACATAGTTTTTTGCCACTGGCGGTTTTTAATAAACGCTCCTTAAAAATCCCCTTCATCATGCATAGGGCACGTTCACATTGACATGATTTTATTATCTCATTATATTCTCGATCTCTCACTTTGTCGTTAGGAGAATAGAGAGGTTCCATAGTAGGTATATTGGCTAGTAATTTATTTGCTTCTTCTTCCGTAATAATTGCTCTAAGTTTTGTGTCGTCGTGATTCACCTTCACATATATGGTTCCATTATTGGTCTCACTTAAGGATTGCATCTGATAGTATGTTTCTTTGGAATCCACAAAGTCAGGAATTCCAATATCCCGAATCACACATACACCACCATTTGAATACACGATAATATCATTTACTTTATACAATTTGCCTACCCATCTTTCTGGACTTGTTAATAGATAATTCCATTATAACACAAAATGTTATCAAATGGGGATTTATTCTGCATTTTGTTTCTTGTCAAAAACAGAAGACACATCTTTAATGATACGAACAACCTCTAAATGTTGAGGACAGACTGTTTCACACAATCCACATTGAATACATGTATCTGCCTTATGACCATCCCCAGTAAGTCCTTCATAAAAGAAATGTGGACGCATATCTTCACCATACGTTTTAATAGTATTAAAAGCACGAATCATATCCGGTATTAGAATCTGTTGTGGACATCCATCCACACAGTAACGGCATCCAGTACATGGCACGGTAGGCGCACTGAGTAAAATCTCAGAAACCTGATCCAACCCTTCTTGTTCTGCATGTGTAAAAGGTTGAAACTCAGACATAGTCTTAAGATTATCTTTCATTTGATCCATATCAGACATACCACTTAAAATTGTCATAATACCGTCTAAAGACGCAAGGTAACGAAATGCCCAAGAAGCGATAGAATCATCTGGACGTAGTTTCTTAAGAATCTCCTCTAACTCAGGTGTTAGATTGGCTAACGTACCTCCTTTTACTGGCTCCATTACAATAATTGGCTTATCATATTTGCGCGCAACCTCGTAACATTTCCCAGACTGAACAATCTTATTATCCCAATCTGCATAATTAATCTGTAGCTGCACAAATTCAACCTCTGGGTGTGCGGCCAATACTTCATCAAGTAATTCTGGGCTATCATGGAAAGAGAATCCAAAATGCTTAATGAGACCCTTTTCTTTCATTTTTAATGCCCAGTCCCAGCATTGAAATTCATTATACTTTTCTAAATGTCCCTCTTCTATGCTATGCAATAGGTAATAGTCAAAGTATTCTGCTCCAGTTCTCTCTAACTGTTCATCGAAAATGCGTTGTACATCAGCTTGTGTCTTTAACTCCCAAGCTGGTAGTTTGGTGGCAACCTGGAAGGACTCTCTGGGATGTCTCTTTACTAAGGCTTCCTTTACTACTCCTTCGGATTTACCTCCATGATAAATATATGCGGTATCAAAGTAATGGAACCCTTTTTCTAAACATGCATCAACCATTTCACATACTTGATCCATATCTATTTCATTCTCTCTCATTGGCAATCTCATTAAACCAAATCCTAATTTTGGCATGGTTAATAATTCATTTTTACTCATTGTAATCCTCCTCATTACAATAAAGCTTTCAGACTTTATTGATAAACTTTATGAAATATATCTAATCATACATCTTAAAGTTAACTCAAAGTCAATCATTTTTAGAAATTATTTAGAAATTATTTCAGTAGAATTATTTCTTAATAAGTCCATAACCTCCATAGATAGGCTTGACATCGTTAATGGTTATCACAACATTCTCCTGAACCTCTTTGATCATTGTAACAACACTTTTATAATCCTTTCTCCTTATATTCATAAGAAGTACATTTCTATTATAGTTCATGCCTTTTCCTTCAATCACAGTTACCGCGTATCCTTTTGCACGAATTTTATTGGCTAATTCAGCACCATTGATTTCTTTCACAATCGCTTCCACTCTGACATTTCCAATGGCTAGAGTTTGTTCCAGTATAGAACCCACGTAATTTCCTAATGCAAACCCAGCAGCATATACCACTACCTTTATTGGATCCTCACTAATATTAACAAGAACAGTAGATGCCAGAATAACCCAAAGTATTACTTCAATAAAACCAAGACAAGCACCAATCACTCTTTCTCCTCTTGCTATAAGTACAATTCTTGTTGTACCAATACTAACTTCTATCATTTTAAAAATTAAGATTAAAAAATACAGCATAATATTCATTTGTATTACCTCCTTATCGAAAAACTACATTGCTATCCAATAGGTTTCAACAATAATTTGTGTGTAATATCTATATCATCTAAAAGAACTGTTGTTACATTAATTATAACATAAATTATCATATAACCCAAATCATGTCCTACCTTCTTAGTATCTTAACAGGAAAGCAAAAAAATTCCTTATCAACCAAAAAGGAAGTAAGGAATTTCGTTAACTATCTATGAAATTACGGATCAACCTAATGTAACATTGGAATTAATCAAATCCACCCATTCTCTTCCCAATGCTTTTTGTCCACTTGATTCCAGGTATTATTCTTCTGTTGCATTTTCATAAGGCGAAACAGAAATCTGTACTTCATCCCCGGTTTAACTTTACCAAACTTCTTTTGAATTTGTCGGGCTATTTTGTTCACCCTAGCTTCTATCTTTTGTTTCTTCTCTGGTTTCACATCATTCCAAGACATGGCAGCCACGCATTCTGATATCCGATATATCCTTGGAATACCCCACCAGAACAACTGCTGCTTGATTGATTTGGTTACTGCTCCAGCTCCAACACCTGCGGTGGTAGATATGGCCACTCCAATTTTTTTTACCATGGAAGGATGTGGTCTGTGTGACATCCAACGGTAAGCCATATGGTCAAAAAATGTTTTAAGCTGTCCTGTCATACCCATACAATAATTAGGTGACTCTCCAATTACAATATCTGCCGCTTCAATCACCTCAATGTCAGTCTCAATCTGTTCCCGATGAGGACATAAGGTTTCATCCTTTAAGATACAGGTAAAGCATCCTACACATGGTTTGATTTGATTTACATAGAGTTCAACAATTTCCATATCTTCATCATCCTTGAACCGATTAACCAAATTGTCTAATAGTAATTTGGTTATATGGTATGTGCTACCCTTATGGGTCTGCCCATGTATCACAACTATTTTCATACTCTACCTCAACTCTCAATTTTTAATCGTTCTGCAATTTCTAACATTTCTTCTTGGTTGACTTTTAGTACACGTCGGTCATAGGTAAAAAGTCCATTGGTTTCATCTTCAACATCGCTTACTTGGGTATAGATTGCTGCACAAAGCCCATTTGGTATCTGA
The DNA here is from genome assembly GCA_023420935.1 of Bacillota bacterium. GTDB lineage: Bacteria > Bacillota > Clostridia > Lachnospirales > Lachnospiraceae > Mobilisporobacter. Next base: position 3,800 of record JAEZUR010000038.1, read on the forward strand.
CTTGCAACTTCATCCAAATATAAATCAGTTAAAGCCGCTTGAAACTCCTTTTGGTTCGAAAAGAAACGATATCCATAGGTATTATTCAGGTTATAGGAATGTAGGGGTATTTTATAGGAATATCCACCAAACTCAGATATTACAACCGGACGTCCATCCCTATTGATTGAAATAGGAACAAAATAAATATGCTTACTTAACACATCGCTTTCCTTCTGCTGAAACCAACCTGAAGTGCTGTCCACAAACCTGGAGTCATCCCATTCTTTTACTAACCGATACATTTTATCACTGTCAAACTGTCCCCATCCTTCATTGAAAATTGTCCAATAACAGATAGATGGGAAATTGTATAGATATTCGATTGTCTCCTTTACTTCCCGTTTAAAATTCTCTTTGACAGAAGGTTCACGGAATAAAAAAGCGTCATTTAAGTTAGAGAATCCAATGGTTGGAAGTGCGGTATCTCTTAAGAAAGAATAGTGCCCGTTATTCACCATATCCTGAAAGACAACCATTCCTATGGTATCACACAAGTAGTAATACCACGCGGGCTCGATTTTAATATGTTTCCGCAGAGTATTAAAACCCAACTTCTTCATAGCATGAATATCCTTTGTAAATCCATTGATACTAGCTGGTAGATAGATACCATCACTATAGTAACCTTGATCTAGTAAACCATGAAAAAAGTAAGGTTTCCCGTTTAGACATAGACGTTTTATTCCTTCTACTTTCTCTATGGTCAGGGTTCTTAATGCAAAATAGGATACCACTTTATCACATTCTGTCAAGAGCTCAAATTGATATAAGTACGGATTCTCTGGAGTCCAATGTATGGCCTTCGGAATTGAAATCGTTATAACAGAATCTACGAACTCTTGCTGTATCAAACCATCTACCGTATAGATTCTTATTTCTTTTTTCGTTGCAATCGAGTCGACCATTATGGTTACTTCATCAAGAGTGGGTTTTATTTTAACATCTTTTATGTAGTCCTGTGAAACACTTTCCATCCAAACTGTCTGCCATATGCCAGAGACCGGGGTATACCACATACCTCCCCGCTTTCTTTTCTGCTTGCCATAGGGTAATCGATGATCCAGATTATCTTTCACCTTCACAACCAAGATATTCTCCAACTGTATGTGGCTGGTGATATCAACGCTAAATGGTAAATACCCACCCACATGCTCCATGAGTTTTGTTCCATTCATATAGATAGTTGCAATCTGATCTACTGCGCCGAAATGCAAAATCACTTTATCTTTTATAAATTCAGAAGGTATCTGAAAAGATTTCTTATAATACATATATCTATGCTTCTGTGGGATTTTATGTACTCCAGACAAGATTGATTCTGGCGAAAAAGGCACCTGAATCTCCATAGGAAATACTTCTGGTATTTCTGATTCCTTTGTAATAGCAAATCCCCATACTCCATTTAAATTAATATAAGAATCCCTCTTTAACTGTGGTCTTGGATACTCTTGCCATGGTATACCCGAGAGATTCTCCCCATCCTCTGTCAACATATCATTATAGCTATTTTTCTCTCGTCGTAGCAGCCTAAATTTCTTATTAATTACTGTTTTCATAATTCACCCCAAATGTTTGATTAATCTTATCATAATCTTTCCACTATTATATTACAACTTATGCCTACTAGCAACGAAAAATGGCTGTCTCGTAATAGCAATTACATGAGACAGCCTATCATCTTATCATATTAACTTATCGCATTGTTACCTTTTTTCTTAGCACCAGATAAGAAGCAATACGTAACAACATTTCAATTCCCAAGAACAGGTATAACGCTTTTAAATTCGCTCCCAGAAGAATATATAGTCTAACGCCTAACAATGGAGAGATACAGTTACTTAAGGTAATTAAAAGCGTATAAATACTTAGCATTACTGACTGTCCTTCTTTTGGTAAGATGTTTAGCACCATCTGAATCACAATAAGATTCACACAACCTTGTGGCATAGCTAAGACAACGCAGATCAACATAAATGTCCAAGCACGTATACCGACTGGCATAAACATACATCCAGCGATGGCAATTGGAAACAAGATAAGCCCAACCACTACCACCATTAAAGTCTTTGAAAGACCCTTTTTTACATTCATTCTTGCGAAAAATCCTATGGTAAGCATCTGGGCAATACTAGCAAGCGCATTGTAGTAACCAAGCTGTGACTCAGTCATTCCAATATATTGCACCTGACCAATATACCACATACTCCAATCTAGTTGCCACGTGGCATAGAAAAATAGCATGGAGAGAAAGAAAACTCTTAACTTTTTATCTTTCATGATACGCACCACAGCAACTTTTACTGCTGCAAGATTAGCATTTAACACTTCCCCTTCCTCAAGTTCCTTTGTACCACCGGGCACCATTCGGATAAGGAATGCTTGGGTAAATAAGGATATGGCACAGAAATAAAAGAATATCCGAAGAACCCCAACTTTGCTATCTGCAGTGGATAATCCAGCCATTAGTATTCCACATACCAATGGAACAATGGCACCCACAAAATACATAAATTGATTACGAACTGCATAGACACTGTTTCGTTCCTTATTCTTTACTACACTTCCAAAGAATAATTGCCACTGCGCATTATAGATTCCCAAAAATCCCATACTGATTCCTAAGAAAAGAAAGAACCATATCATTTCATTTTCTTGTATCATTGGTACCGTTGCATAACCCAAATAGGAAAATCCCATAATGCATAGCAAAATCATTGGTACCGTCTTCGTAGATCGGCATTTCTCTGCCAGTATTCCAATTGGAATCATGAATAGGATTGCTACCAGATTGGGAATCGTTTGAATCAAACCAATCTGTGTATCGGTGGCACCAAGATTTGTAGCATATATAGTATTTCCAAGATTATTGATTGCAATGATAAATTGAAAGAGTGTTCCTTCCATTGCAAACAAATAAATCAATGTATTTTTAGAAAATTTCATAAAATATAGTTTACCTCTTACATTTCCTTATGTATTAACGACATGCTTTTCCATTTTCCTTGTTTGTACCTTATAAAACTAAATACCCCTGTGATAAACCATGTGAGGCCTGATGTGAGCCAGATTCCCCATACTCCAATGAAAGCGACAGATACGAGTAATGCTGAAAATGCTACTCTACCAAACACTTCGACCATGCCAACCATCATGGCATAGGCTGCATCCCCCACCCCATTTAACATTCCTCTTGTTACGTATATCATTCCTAATGGAAAATAGAAGCAACTAGTAATTCTCAATGCCTTACTACCAAATGCGATGACATCTGCATCATTTACAAAAGATCTCATAATAAAGCTACTAGAAACTTGCATTATCAAGAACATACATAAACTAAATACTAGAACTACAATAACACTCTTATGATAACCTTTCCGTACTCGATCAATTTTTCTCGCTCCAATATTCTGGCCTGCAAAAGTAGAAACTGCCGCACCGAGTGAATTAAATGGCTGTTGCACTAATTGCTCAATTCGATTGGTTGCCGTAAATGCCGCCATAACATGTTCTCCAAATGTATTAACAACACCTTGAAGAATCACACAGGAAATCGCTACGAAAGCCGATTGTGCAGCAACTGGCACACCTATTTTGATACTTTTCCAAATAATATGTTTCTCTATCTTCATATCAGAAATATGTATTCGAAAATAAGGATTCGTGCACACAGCGTATATGATACAACTGATAGCCGATAATGCTTGCGACATAATGGTAGCAATCCCAGCTCCTTGCACACCCATATGAAACACACAGACAAATAATAAATCCAACACAATATTTACTAAGCTTGCTATAATCAAAAAGATAAGTGGTGTTTTAGAATCACCTAGCGATCTTAAAATTGCGGAAACCGCATTATACATAGCAACCGCAATAATTCCTCCACAAACAATCTGCATATAAGATACAGCATCATCTAAGATGAGGTCGGATGTATTCATTAAGATCAGTATTTTTCTCGCAAAAATAATACTCAAACTGCTCATAAGAAACCCAGCTGTTACTGTTAAATAGATGGAGTTAGCGATGGCTTTCTTAATTTCTTTTTCTTGTTTCGCACCAAAATACTGTGAAATCAAGATTCCTACGCCTGTTGAGAGACCAATGCACAAGGAAAAGAATAAGAAATGAAGCGATCCTGATGTTCCCACTGCTGCTAATGCATCTGCACCAACAAACTTACCAACAATAATAGAATTAATAATATTATAAAGTTGTTGAAATATATTTCCAATTAACATTGGCAACGCAAATTTCATCAACAAAGAGAACTCATTTCCCTCGGTCATGTTGTATGTTTTAGATTCTGACATGATATCTCCTAACCGTTTTTTATACTTTCTTACAATTCAAATTGACTTATTTCGAACCGCATTGATTCATTATATAATTTTAACTCTGTATATTCTATTTACTATTTGCGAACTATTGCCCATTTCTTGCGATTTTTCTTTAAATAATTTAGTATTTATTTTACTTTTCGATAGAAATCTGCTATTATCAAGGGGAGTCTAGCAAAATATGAGATGAATTACTGCAGATAAAATTAATGATTAAAATAAGGTGAGTGATGATATGTTAGGAAAAGATAATTATGAAAATATAAAATTTAAAAATAATTATCCATTTAACGTTACTGCAAATGGTCTGTCTTCTACTTTCCCATCCCATTGGCATCACTATGCTGAGCTAATTATCGTCCTTGATGATATTCTAAAATTTCAAGTAAATGAAGATCAATATATCTTAAATTCAAATGATCTACTCCTTGCCCATCCCTGTGAGCTCCATGCATTAATCTATAACCAAGAAGCTGCCTCTTCTTATATTATCATTCAATTCGATGCCTCCTTTATCTTTTCACTACCGGATTTTAAGAAGCATCAATATTGGATGCAAAGTTTTCATTACCTTCCAAAACAGGAAAATCCAGACTTATCTCGACGTTTGATCGCATTAGCCACGGAAATAAAAGAACTATATGAAAATGATACCCTATATAAGGACGCAAAAATTTGCTCAAAGCTATTAGATATGTTTACTAACATAGGAGAATATGTAATATCTGATCAATACATTTTGGGATCCTCCAATCAGATAACAACATCTAGCCTAAGAGAAACAGAAAAAAGCACACGCCAATCAGAATTAACCGAAAAAATGATTGACGTATGCTCTTATATTTCTCAAAACTGTACGCAAGATATGACCTTAGCTGCTGCTGCAAATTACGCAGGCTTTAGTATTTATCACTTCTCTAGACTGTTTTCCCAGTTTACTGGCAATTCTTTTGTAGAATTCCTTACCAGCGAACGCTTAAAAAAAGCAGTGGAATTATTATTATATGATAATTTATCCATTATGGACGTAGCAATGATGTCAGGTTTCACTAGCATTTCCACCTTTAACCGTTGTTTTCAAAAGTATCGAAATGATTCCCCTTCGAATTTCAGAAAACACTATAATAACATGAAAGAATCTGAACGATAATTCACTTTTTATACTATGAAATTCATCCTATAATGCCACCTACAATAGTGTTTATTTTAGGACGTCAGTAACTATCTTAGAATCTGTAAGTTCTCTCTCTTTCAATGTAATAGATGATTTTCCTAATGCTAATGCGGATATTGGCATAAAACCTTTTGGTACTTTTAATTCCTCTGCTAGTTTTGGTTCTAATCCTAAAGCAGCTGCCACCCCTAAAAGATACACACTTCCGAGCCCTAAATCTGTTGCTGCCAACGACATGTTCTCAATGATGCATGCCGCATTGCAATAAGAAGAAGGATTGTTTTGACTTTTAGGGATAATTGCAGAAACTAAGATCACGGTTGGGGCTCCATAGGTCGGACGAACTTCAGGATTACGAAAGAACTTGGCGCCAACATCATCCAGCCTAGCAAGTAACTCTTTGTTCTGAATCACTGTTAGCTTTACTTCATCATATTTACCCATTCCAACAGGCGCTGCATTGGCAGCTTCTAACACTGTATGCAATTGATTCTCTGTTAATTGTTCTCCTGTATAGGCTCTGCAGGATTGTCTTGTTGCAATTGCTTTCATTAATTCCATTTTAGTTTCTCCTTATTATTTTTTTATCTATTCATAGGTTGAAATTCCGCACCATCCACAAGTGATTTCCAAGCAAATGTATCACCATTCATTATCATATAACTATGACAGCTATTTTCTTTTGGAATAGCAATTGATCCAGGATTCATATACACATAGTTTTCATGCTGGATGCATTTCGGTACATGGGTATGTCCATGCAATAGAATATCTCCTGACTGTAAAGGAGGTAAATTCTCCTCATGAAACTTATGACCATGAGTAGCGTAAATAATATGATTATTCTGCACAATAACTGCATAATCTGCTAAGATGGGAAATTCCAATACCATCTGATCCACTTCTGTATCACAATTTCCGCGGACGCAGAGTAATTTATCTTTCATTTCATTCAGTAATGTTATTACTTCCTTTGGCGCATAATCTTTTGGAAGATCATTACGAGGTCCATGGTATAAAATATCACCTAACAACAGTAACTTATCTGCCTTTTCCCTCATAAACGCGTCTATCATAAGCTTGCAATAATACGCGGAACCGTGAATATCCGATGCAATCATTATTTTCATAAGTTCACTCCTCTCTCTTTTCAATCATATCTAGTATTCTAAGTTAGTATTTTAAGTTTAAAATTCTGTTGGCTTCACTTAAACGTTGATTAAACTGCATATAGAAATCCATCTCTGGTTCATATTTCTTTAAATAAAAACAATTTAAAATATAGAGGTTTAAGTCTTTTACCAGTTTTTCATCTTGCGTATTCATAATCACTTTTTCTGCATCATTTAAGAAATAATGCCAGTTTATTAAGAATTCCGTATTCTTTCCTATCTCAGAAGTGTGAATCCAGTTCTTCACTTTTATCATGGTTTTTGAATTATTTTGACACTCATCCTTTTGCAGAAAATACTGAAAGCTATGATTTTCATAATATCTTCCTAGTGGGAAAATCCTACAAATTCCAGGTCTATGGGCATGAATGCTGCATTTTCCTTCTTTATTTAAAAAGGAACATCCTTCCTCCAATTCTGTCATTTTAAGATTAGGTAAAATAATTCCATCTACTACATTTAATTCAATTTTATCTGTCAGCAGTTCTTGAACAGTAACATTAAGATTCGCTGTCAAACGATATATATCATATGGATCTAATATGATTGAACACCCCATACCGTGGCAACAGGTGGCTTGTCCTTTACAACCATTACAACTAGCTTCTACTAAGTCATCTAGCCCATATAATGCTCCATCTGATATTTCTTCAAGACTACAATTTCGCTTCATTTCTTTTCCTCGCTTGCTTAAACTGAAAATTTTATATCTTCATTATAGCACAAATAACACTAATGGAATTGAAAAAATAGGCATCTGCATAGAAATTTGCAAATGCCTATTCCAAGTTATCTATTAATTCAATTTCATTGATTCCATTCTCTTGACAATAATAGAACCAACCATCCCGATTACTGTTCCTGTCACGGCACCTGATATCAGCAAGAATGGTAAATAATACATAAGAGTTGCATTATTTACAACCCAGATAGCAGTTAAAATTTGTCCAATATTATGAGCAATGCCGCCCATAATACTAACTCCTACAATGCTAAACCATTTACTTTTGCGAAATACAACCATTAGAAACCAGCTTAATAATCCACCGGCAAAGCTAAACATCATTGTGGATGGGCTACCAAATGTAAAGCCCACTAATACAATTCGAATCATTGACAATACAAATGCTTCTTTGGCTCCCATGGTGTATAAACCAGCAATAACAACTAGATTAGCTAACCCAAGTTTGATACCTGGTACAGGAATGGGTATTGGAATAATACTTTCTATATAGCTTAATATAAAAGCCAAAGCTATTAACAATCCATAGGTTGCTACTTTCTTAGATTTCATTACTACTCCTTACTTGGCAATTATGTCAACATCACTCGTTTCGCCATCAATGATTTCAACAACAAGTTTGTGCGGTAGGCAAACGATAGTTTCATGACTGTAATGTATACTTTTATGCTTGACACATAGTTTATCTGGACAATTGGCTTCCGTCATCTTAACAGTACCATCCTTCACCACAATCATATTTTTATGACCCATATGATCGTCTATGTTTAAGGTGGTATCCTTATTTAAGTCTAAGGTCTTGTAAGCCTCTCCATCAACTGTGATAACAATCTTCGCACCCTCCGACTTAGTAAGTTGAAAAATGAAGATAGCGGCAATTGCGATTATTATAATTGAGCCTATTAAAATAATATCATTCTTTTTTATCATAATCCACACCTAATCTTTAATGAATTTTTGAAAACCGGAGCTATATTTCATAGACCCATCCTTCATTACCCATAAAGCTTCTGTATTGTCTAGCGATTCAATTATTTTTACTCCATCCTCATATGGTAAATTAAAAATACCTGTTGATAATGAATCTGCCATGCCAGAATCTTTACATATAATAGAAACAGACAGAAAATATTCTGATGGCATTAAGGTATTAGGATCTATAATATGATGGTACTGTTTTCCATCTACGGTATAATATCTTTCATACACTCCGCTGGTAACAAGAGAATAATCTTCCAAGTTGAGGATATATAGATTTGTATTCTCGCTTTCAAGATCAGGATTCTGAATTCCAACATTCCAAGCTTGATTTTCTTTCTTGTCTTCCAACTTGCTTCCTATTGCTCTTACATTTCCTCCAACCGAAAGCATACCGTTCTTAAACCCTTGCTCCTTCACATAATTAGCGACTCTCTCCGTTGCATAGCCCTTTGCTACTGCTCCTACATCAAGCCTCATATCCGCATCCTTTAGATAAATGGTGGATTCTTCTTCGTTAATCACTACATCCTGAATATTCGTATGCTTTGCCTTTTCTTGCAAAACCTCCATTGGCGGTAATTTCGCTTTATCTGGATCTTCTGTTCCTTCCGTGCGATATTGATGCCATACAGAAAGCACTGCACCATAGGCTACATTGGTTTTTCCATTGGTAATCTCATATGCTTCTTTGGAAAACTTAAGCATATCAATTATTTTCTTATCTACCTTAACCGGTTTGATTCCGGCATTATCGTTAATTGTCTTAATATTTTGTATACCATCATAATCATGATAGATATCATAAAGTTCATGATATACTTTTAATTCATCATAAATCATTTGAGAATATTCAGTGAATTCTTCTTTGTTTTTCGCATATCCAACAACTGTTGTTACAGTATCAAATAGTTCAAGAAAGCTAGCCTCGTAACGTGTATATTTTTCTTCCGAACTACAAGCCGACATATTAAAAATGATAAATGACATTAAAATGATTGCTATTATTTTCTTTGTCAATTAAGTTCACCTCTACTTCATTTTTCTTGGATCTGTAAGCACATCTAATTACCCAAACTTCCTACACTTATAGTATAAACGGATACACGTTTGTTATGTTTGGGCAGATAGATATACAAGCAGATCTATTATCAATTTAGAATATAAATTTAAATTGGGGATGCATCATTATGTAAGGAAATGAAATGCATCCCCAGATTTGGGTATTAAAAATATAATTCTAAATTATATGTATTACTCTGCTGTGTTAGCAACTGCTTTATCAACAACTGCGATAAAAGGTCCAATATGAACTGTTACGGAGCTTACTAAATCTGCATCAGCAGCAAGACCTTCGTCTGAAACAGCAATTCCTTTTACTTCATCAATTGTTTTACCAGTTACATAAGTAGCGAATGCATTTGCTTGTTCATACCATTCTTTACCAATAGCAGATGCTTTTTTCATTCCGTAGCCTTCTTTTAATTCTTGTTTAGATGGCTGAGTTGCAGCTAAATCTGTTGAAATAACACCTTTAGTATCAAAGTTTACAGTTCCTTGGGAAGCATCAACAAAACAGCTAGTGATCTTTCCATCAGCTCCTGTAGTAACTGCTGTATAGAAAGAATATGCCTGAGCAACACCTTCAGCGTCTGCAGTAGCATCTGCTGATTTAGACATATCAGTCGCGATACCAAGACCAAGTTTATCTGTAGCAGATGCACCTAAATCCTGAGCAGTTGTAACAGCTTTTTCAACTCCAGCAATAAAATCACCAACATGAACTGTTACGGAAGCTGTTAAGTCAGCATCTGTAGCAACGCCTTCTTCATTTACAGCGATTCCTTTTACTTCTTCAACTGTTTTACCTACTACATAATCAGCAAAAGCATTTGCTTGTTCGTACCATTCTTTGCCGATACCAGATGCTTTTTTCATACCATATTCGTCTTTAAGTTCTTGTTTTGACTTGAAAGTAGTAGCGATGTCTGTTACAAGTTTACCTTCAGCTGAGAAATTAATTTTTGACTGAGCTGCATCAATTTTACAATCAATGATTTTTCCATCTTGTCCAACTAAAACAGCTACAACTGTTGAATAAACTTCAGCAAGACCATCTTCTTCACCAGCAGGTGTTGATTTAGCTACTGATGTGCTGATAGAAAGTCCTGTTTTTGCTGCGCCTTCAGTTGCTGCAGCATCATCTGTTGCTACTGCTGCGTCGTCTGTTGCAGGAGCTTCTGTAGCTTCTACATCTGCTGTTGCAGGAGCTTCTGCTGGTTGTTCTGCATTATTTTTGCTTCCACATGCTGTTAACATGGAAATTACTAAAACTAAGCTTAGTAATAAGGATAATGTCTTTTTCATAGTTTGTCCTCCATTCTACCGCCTTCGGCGGCATTGCGATAGAGCAGGCTAATCTTACCCAAAAAAGTTAGCACTCTATCAAGTTACATTTTTTATTTTTATTACATTCTAATCCTTACGAATTAGAAGAATAAACAACGATACATACATTGTATATGTTTTTTCATTTAAGAAAATAGCACACTCAAAATTATAACTATGGTATTAGTACCCATAATAATAACAAAATTTTTAATTGCACATATAAATGTAGTTGCTTTGTCCTGTTTCTTATAAAATAGACGGATGTTCTTCTGTACTAAAATAATTGAAAACAGAGAAAGTAAGCATATAGGTGATAACATGTTAAATACTACCATCAATATTGTTGCTGCATAAGTAATATAGTATAATCCAGCAAATAAGGCAAGCGCCTTTTTCCCAATATAGTATGGTAAAGTATGTCGATGAACTGTAATATCTTTTTCCAGATCACATATATTGTTAGCCAACATAATATTGGCTGTTGTACAGAATGGTGCGATAGATAGTAGTATTAGTGTGATTACTGGAACTATCTTAACCTCAAAACCAATTGACTCAAAACTAAAATGATAAGTTAAAAAGGTACCTTGAGGCGAATTAATATACATTAGTATAAACGGAATCATAACTCCATAAAAAAATCCAGAGAAAACCTCACCCAAAGGCTGTCTTGATATTGGTAATGGGCCATATGTGTATAGCACACCACAAAGAAAGCAAGCACCCCCAGCCAAAAGAACCACAACATCTGTTAAATATGCTAAATACAACCCTAACATGGCACTAGCTGCAAATAAGCAATATATAATAATCAATGAGTTTCTTCGTTTAAAGTCTAATATTTGACCATTGTCTTTAGAATCAATGTAATTGTTGATTGCAGTTGTGGTCAAATCAAATAAAAACATTGCAGCGAAGAAAATTAAGGTCACTAGCCAGTTAATTGTTCTCTTTTGATATAGTAGAAAAGCAATTGTCATGGCGAACGTAAAGGTACTTGTTATTTTTGTTCTAATTTCTATATAATTAAAAAATTTACTTATCAAAGTTTCGCCATCCTATCTACCTAATATTCAAATCATACCCATCTAGAGATTACATAAGACGAGATGCTTTATTTAATATGGATGTCATTTTTGTTTTCTTACTCTCAGTAAGTTCTAATTCATTGATCAGTTTCATAGCTTTATCATAATACCGTTTGGCTATTATCTTTGTGAACCTAAGTCCACCTGTTTTTAACACGGCATCATTTATCTCAGCTCTCGTAATCTGGGAATTAGTTGCCTTTTGCTTGAATTCTGACAACTCTTTAAAAGCATGTATCAAAGGCAAGGTAATTACGCCATGCTCATAATCCGATTGAACTGGTTTATTTGCCACCTCAACGGTGGTATCAAAATCGATACAATCATCCATTAGTTGGAATATCATACCTGTGTAATATCCAATCTGCTTATACTTCTTCGCTACTGATTCACTATCACCAGCCACCACTGACCCAAAAAAGAAAGACGCTTCAAATAACGCTGCAGTCTTACCAGATATAATTTTCAAGTATCGATAGATCGATAAATTCATATTATCATTGTTGATATGCTGATCTAATTCACCCAAACAAAGTTTTCCAATATAATCAGGAAAATTAAGATCTAAGAAATCTTTTCTATTTGGTATGGCTGATATCATCTTTAATGCTAAACTAAGTAGGTAATCACCACAAATTACGGCAGTTCTCTTGCCGTATTGTTTCTGTAATGTAGCTTTTCCTCTTCTTAGATCAGCATTATCTATAATATCATCATGCACTAAGGAAGCAAGATGAATAATTTCAATTGCTGCTGCTACCTTAATCGCATTGGGATGAAATCTGCCCTCTTTATTCTCAGCACATGTAATAACAGATACCGCTCTAATATATTTGCCTTGTGAGGTAGTTAGATGCGTCATATACTCCCGGATCATAAGGGGAGATTTCTTTAATGCAGTATCAATCTCCCTTTTCACAAGGTCAATGGCTTCCTCATAACTATTTATTTCTATACTTTCATCCAAATTCTTGTTATTAATCATTGTATATATACAACTTTCTAATTAGTGGTAATTTCTTCCATAGTTTCTTTAATCCTGGCATTGCATAATAATCCAATCCTAAAGTTCTTCCTGCGCCAATTAACACTGCTATTCCTGCAAATACCATCCAGAATGTTCCTAGGTATAAACCTGTAGTGCAAACAAACATAAACTGTAACACTAGAGATAACGCAGCCGCAGGAGATGTAAATAATCCACCCATTAATGCTAAGCCGATTAAAATCTCTGCAACAACAATAAAAATCTGCATTGCCAATTGAACCCCATCATGAGGAAGAATAAATTTCTCTAAAAACCAATTCATAACTGGTACATCAAGTCTAAACGCATAATCACTAATAGTACTGTGTGCCAAATCTTTTCCTGACACAAAAATCACTTTAAATAATCCTAAGAAATCAAAATTGATTAAAACATGACCAATTGCTTGTACAACACCATCTACAGCTTCTGCTACACCAGTTGCACCAGAAACTGCATCTGCTGCTGCTGTTGCTACTGGAGCTGCTGTCTCTGTTGCTGTTGTCGCTGCTGAAACTGCATCCGCTGCCGCTGTTGCTACTGGAGTTGCTGCAGCTGCTGCATTGCCTGTAGCGGCACTTGCGCTTGCTAAAATACTATTATACCAACTGTTAGCACCGCCAAAGAAACCTGTAAGCTTTGGAGCAGTAAACCAACCTTCTACTATCTTCATAATTCCTTCAAATAACCATATAGCTCCAAGCCATACTCTTAAAGGTACTAATAAAAAGCTAGGTGTTCTATTGGAGAAATGTCCACCTACAAAACTTCTGCAATTACGGATGGTAAAGAATTCGTGTTTTGCATAATTAAACACTTTATTCCATCCAAGTACTTGTATAAAATAAATAATATTAATAAAATGCTTTGCAAACATTGCTAAGAATGAAGGTAGGCTAAAGAAATGATTTGGTAACCCAACATGCGCTACCGCATAGCGTCCACCAATACTTACCATAACACCATGGAACGCTGGTTTATAAACTTCCATCTCACCTTTACCAGAAATAGCACAAATCAGATTGTGTGCTGCTGTATCTGCACTCTGCTCACAGTTTTCAACCATCTGTGGTACAGGACGTTCTTCACCCTCTGCAACATAATGCATGTTATCGCCTACAACATAGACATTTTCATTCTTAGTTGAACGAAGAAATTGATCAACTTGAATACGTCCGCCACGTTGTACCTCAAGAGCTCCGCCAGCCTGCTCTGTAATATCGCTACTCTGAATACCTGCTGCCCAGATAACTGTTGATGCACTAAAGTGCTCAACTTTATCATTTTTCTTTAGTTCTATAAAATCCTTACCAACACTAGTTACAAATGTATTCATAGAAAGCTGAATACCCATTTTTTCAAGACGCTTTGTAACTTTAGCAGATAATTTTTCTGGAAGATTTGGTATTGGTCTGCTTAGACCATCCACATTTACCATTGTCACTTCCTTTTTATCAATATCAAACTTTTCGCAAAGAAATGGCACATACTCTGCTAATTCACCGATCATCTCAACTCCGGTAAATCCTGCTCCAACTACATAAAAAGTAAGAAGTTTCTTTCTCTCTTTTAGATTTGTTTCACGAGAAGCAGCGCGGAACATGTTTACGATGTGCTCCTTTAAAATAACCGCATCATCATAAGACCATAATTTAAAGGAAAACTCATCCGCACCTGGTGTTCCATAGAAAGTTGGTTTTGATCCAGCTGCAATAACTAGATAATCAAATCCATAGGATTCATTTTCACCTTCCACGATTTTCTTATCATAATCAATAGAAGTAACCGTATCAAGCTTAACATTAACCTTTCTTCCTGCAAATACTTTCTTAAGGCTAATCTTAATGCTGTCCTCGTCTACACGGTTTGCTGCAACTTCATGTAGTTCTGTCAGCATGGTGTGGAATGGATTCTTGTCGATAATCGTGATATCAACATTACCATACTTTTTAAGTTTCTTAGCTAATTTCTTGGCTGTTAGGATTCCGGCATAACCAGCTCCAACAATAACAACTCTCTTATCCATGTCTTTTCTCCTTATCAATTTGGTATATCCAATTGAATTAATATAAATGGTTTGTTACAAATGTATCTTATTCTACATTGATATTTAAATAACAATAATAAACCCAATTCCTCATTTTTACATATTATAACAAAATTCCCTAAAATAGTATTAATTATGACTTTTACGCTTAATAATAACAAAAAATCCTCGTAAAATCAAGTACAACTTTAAGACAGAACTATAGCAAGTAATCTAAAATCTAATATTATTATATGCTTTTTCCGGATGCTTTTTTCAATTAAATATCTACTTTTTATTATCATTTATACTAAATTATACCTCATTTTACATCATCTTACCACTACTTTCAATGGATTATCTTATAGCATATGGGTTTTGTATGATTATTCCAGTTGAATATGTTTAATTGATAAATATTATCATATAAAAGCAGTCAAAAAAGACATTTTAATCAAATTCGACCTTTGAAAAAATGCCTTTATTGTCTTTTCTAAAAATATTGGGACATATTATTTAACAAGATACAATTGAAGACCATCTAGCAGAGAAGGAACCCAAACTTCATAATGATCTTTCCCTTCATACACCTTGTATGTTAGGTTCAACCCACTGTATTCCCGCTTCTCAAGCCGATTAACAAATTTTTCAATTGGTCTTAAGAATTCCGCTTCTTCTTCCTCTCCACCCACTGTGAGATAAACATTAGCATTTAATGTAGTCGTCCTTTGGTAGTATTTGTCCTCGTAATCAGCTAAAGGTAATCCACCAGTGCTTTCAAAAAAAGTAGGACTAGCAAGTACATAATTTTTAAATAGATCCTTTGTCAGACCATCACTTTGGAATAGACTATACACCATAAAAAATCCCCCATAGGATGCCCCACAAAAAGTCCTATCTTTGGCATCTATGTTATAATTACTTTCTACATATGGCAATACACCATTTACAATCATAGTAAGGAATTTATCAGGTTCCCAAAGTAAGTCACGTTGTCGAATAGCATCAAAATCGTAATCATCTGGATAACCGATTCCTACTAAAATGAATTCCTTTGTTTTTCCAGATTGATAAAGTTCCTTGATTGACTTATAATCTTCGCGTCGCCAATAACAATCTGTTAGATAGACAACTGGATAGGATTTACTCTTATCATAGTTGTCGGGTAAGCAAACATCAATTACAAACGTATCGTCAATATTATTTGGATACACGTAAGTTTGAGACCAAAGTTCCTTTTGCTCTGTCTCTCCAATTTCTAGCTTTATTTCAGAGATATTGTTGACATTATCTTTCCCAATTACTTCTTCTTTCTGATTACTACATCCTGTTCCTAATAAACTGACGAATAGAGCAACGCAAAACCATTTCGCAAATTGTCTTATCTTCATTCTTAGCCCCCCGAAAAAAAATTACTATAAGATTCCCTCTATTATATTATAAAAAGTTATGACTGATTTTATATCCTATTAATTCTTCCTAATCAAGTCCGATTTTTTATTGGCAAGTTCAACTCTCTCTAGAAGTGAATTAAACCCATCTAAAATTGCTCTGAAATCTTCAACAGAAACATCATGATTCAAAAATATGTGTTCCGTTCTTGCTTTTACCTGCTCCATTTCTTCCGTAAGTTTAAGATAAATATCTGCATCGTTTATTTCTTTTGCTTTTCGAAATCTAGAAATATCATCTGTGATAATATCAATGATCTCCGTATAACTGGCGTATTTACCTTGCACCATAGCATAAGGTTTCATCCGCTGTAAGAAATACTTATTCCCATGTGTAATGTTAAATACATAAGCTACTTCCAATCCATCTCCCAGATCGAAGTTAGCAATATGCATTGTACTTGAAAATGTACGAATCTCCTTAGCTCCAAGTTGGCTAAGCATCATATCAATTACATCCCCATTTACATTGTTTTTCTGCATAATCAATTCCCCCTTCAGAATAGACTTTAAAATAATTAACTATATTTTAATAATAAAACAACCGTTGCTATCATGATAGATAATATCATGAGTGGGAATCCTCTTTTCAGATAATAAGTAAATGTGATAGGATATCCATTTTTTTTACTAATATCAGATAATACAACATTGGCTGAGGCTCCCACTAAGGAACCATTACCGCCGAGACACGCACCAAGAGAAAGTGCCCACCATAATGGAGTTACATCCATGCCACTATTTTTCATAGTTAATATTAAAGGAATCATCGTTGCAACAAATGGAATATTATCTAAGAATGCAGATAAAATTGCAGATATCCATAATATTAAAATCATAGTCATAATCTGATGCCCATCGGTAATAGATAACATACCATTGGCAAGCATTTTTATCACACCTGTTTCTTCAAGACCTCCAACTACAATAAACAATCCCATAAAGAAAAGAATGGTGGACCATTCTACACTTAGTATAATTTCTTCTGGATCCTGTTTCCCTATTAACAGCATTATAGTAGCTGCTGTGAGCGCAATAATGCTAGATTCCATGCCTAAAATATCATGTAATATAAAAGCTGCAACAACTAAAATCATAACAACAATACTCTTTAGCATGAGGGAACGGCTCTTTATCGCCTTCTTCTCATCTAACTTCATCATCTTTTCCATTTTATCAGCAGATACTTTTAGGCTTTTACCATAGATAAAATAGAACAAACAAACGATTGCAACCATTACCAACACTACTGTTACACCAGTGTTTACAATAAAATCAAGAAAGCTTAAATTAGCAGCACTACCAATCATAATATTAGGTGGATCACCAATCAGGGTAGCGGTACCACCTATATTAGATGCCATTATCTGTGTCATAAGGAAAGGAATTGGATTGAGCTCCAGTATTCCTGTCACCGCAATTGTCATTGGCCCTACAAGTAGTACGGTTGTAACATTATCTAAAAAAGCAGATAAAACAGCTGTAATAATCATAAATGCCAGCATAATAATCCATGGTTTTCCTTTAGATAATTTGGCACTTTTTATTGCAATGTATTCAAAAATCCCTGACTGCTTCACGACTGCTACGAAAAGCATCATTCCGGTCAGCACTCCTATTGTATTAAAATCCACTGCTTCAATGCCTTGTTCTGCTGTAAGTATCTTACAAATTACCATTAATACTGCCCCAGCAATCGCTGCAACTGATCGGTGAACTCGTTCCGTCATGATTGCTGCCATGGTAACTAAAAAGATTGCAATAGCTATTACTTGTACTTCTGTCATAATCTTATCCTCGTATAATATATATTTTATTCGTATCTAACATAACCATTATAGCTCTTGTTGCGAAAAATTACCAATATAATTTATTAATCATTATGTCTTATTTCATTTAATTAGTAGAACTATCACTCCAAGTACGATACGATACCAACCAAACAAATTAAAATTATGTTTTTTAATATAGTTCATTAAAAACTTAATCACCAACAGTGATGCAACAAAAGCAAGCCAACTTATTTAAAGAATCCAGTGCACTTATTTGAAATGATTGAATTTCCTCAAAAAAAGTGTTATGCTATTACAGTAAATTTAGTCTTTATAATATGTAATAAATTCTTAATTATAGTAATTCATTTTAAAAATTAAGATACTGATGATAATAAATGAAAGAGCTTTTATTAAGCTCTTTTTTCATAATAAGGAAGGTAATACTATGATAAAAATTGATAACTTATCCTACTCATTTCCCCAAAAGGATCTATTTCATAATGTTTCATTTACACTAGAAGAAGGGCAACACTGTGCTTTCATCGGTGCCAGTGGCAATGGAAAAAGTACTTTGATTGATATGATTATGAAGCCCGAGAACTATATGTACGAAGGAAAGATAGAGAGAACTCCTAATTGCAGAATTGGGTATGTAAGTCAGTTCTCCAGACTAGACAATACGAAAGACATTACCGTTTTCGATTATATTGCAGAAGAGTTCGTTAAACTACAAAATGAGACAACTTCAATATGCGCAGAAATGGAAACATCTTCAGACCTGGACTCTTTGCTAGAAAAGTACCAAGAAACCTTGGATGCATTTCAAGCGATAGAGGGAGATGATTACGAAAGCAACATTACAAAAAAATTAAACTTAGCTAACCTAAGTAACCAGGAAAATCAAATGGTTTCCAAGCTAAGTGGCGGAGAATTCAAACTGGTTCAAGTAATTAAGGAAATGTTATTATGTCCACACTTAATGATTATGGACGAACCTGATGTGTTTTTAGACTTTGATAATCTTAATTCACTAAAAAATTTAATCAACTCACACAAAGGAATCATGCTTATTGTAACTCACAATCGATATTTACTGAATCATTGTTTTAACAAAATTATTCATCTAGAAAATAAAGAACTTCAAGAGTTTAACGGAAGATACATGGATTATAATTTCACATTACTGCAAACCAAAATTGAGTTACAAGAACTTGCAATCGCTGATAATGAAGAGATTGAGAGAACCGAGAAGCAAGTCGAAAAAATGAGAACTGCTGCCTCTGCTCAGTATAGCGTTGGCAAAGGGAAAACTCTAAATTCACGTGCTAAAATGCTTGAACGATTAAAAGCAAGAAGAATCAAAGAGCCATTTGTAGATATTAAGCAACCAGAAATTCTTTTATCTACAGATAAGATACTAGAAGATACGACCATACTAAAAGTCAGTGAGTACAGTGTAGGTTTTGATACTTTACTTTTAGAGAATGTTAGTTTTGAACTGAAATCAACTGATAAAGTAGCCCTGATTGGTCCAAACGGTACTGGAAAAACCACGTTGCTCCGAGATATTTTTAAGAATAATCATGAATCCATCGAGATAAACGCTAGTGCCCAAGTTGCTTTTTTATCTCAGCTTCTAGGCGAAGTGTTAAACGAGTCCAATACAGTGCAAGAAGAGCTCTTTGATGCTGGTTTTACAACTTATGAACAAATAGAATCCTATCTTACCAATTATGGTTTTGGAGAAGACATGCTAACTCAGAAAATAGAGTCTTTATCTGGGGGAGAAAAGAATATTCTACAATTGGTAAAAGTGTCTGCTAGCAATGCAAACCTGCTACTTCTTGATGAACCTACAAGTCATCTAGACACCTATGCCCAAATAGCTCTGGAACAGGCCATCGAGAACTATAACGGTGCTGTTCTTATGATCTCTCATGACTTCTATTCTATTGTAAACTGTGTTGATTATGTACTTATGATTGAAGATAAGACCATACGAAGAATGAGTATGCGTGCCTTTCGAAAGATGATTTACGCGAAGCATTTTGATAAGGATTATTTAGAAATTGAACAGAAGAAGAAAGAAGTTGAGACCAAAATAGCTTTAGCGTTGAAAAATACTGATTTTGCCCAGGCGAAAGTGTTATCCGAAAAGTTAGAAGAGTTGATTAAGTTACTTTAGATTAAGAGTCATAGAGAAAAATCCAGCAAACACAATTATTGCTGGATTTTTTCACCCTATTCCACTTAATGAATTTCTTAACTTGTGTAATTTTATTTGTAAATACCATATGTCTTATTTACATCCTGAACATATATAATACCTTTTCCAGGTTCATCAATCTTTAATT
The DNA here is from genome assembly GCA_023420935.1 of Bacillota bacterium. Taxonomy (GTDB): domain Bacteria; phylum Bacillota; class Clostridia; order Lachnospirales; family Lachnospiraceae; genus Mobilisporobacter. Next base: position 24,366 of record JAEZUR010000038.1, read on the forward strand.
TTTCTCGTATGGAAGATACGATAGAATCTGTCATATCTATTTCTGAAAGTATAATTACTATTTCCTTTTCTGGTTCAATATCCATGGAAAACAATTTACTTGTTTCATGAAGTCCTGATCCTCTTCCGTTAACAATGGTACCTCCTTTAGAGCCTGCCACGATTGCTGCCTCAATCACATCTTCTGCTTTTCCTTTTTCCACAATAATGTTTATTACTTGATACATCGTATTATCTTCACCTCTTTCCACTTTCACATTATTACATTCGCTCATCCTAATACCCATAGTGGCACTAATGGATGTGGTAAATGCGATACCATGATTCGGTTTATTTAACTTATATTCTGTATTCACATGATCCAATGCTCGATATGCAGTTTCTTTATCAGCAACCATATATAAAATTTCTTTTCTTACATCAGAAAGGCCTAAATAATCCCATATTCGGTTATTTGCAGTACCCCTTGCTAACGTTATCGTCCCACCATGAATTCCGTACTTTTTAGCTGTTTTTAATATTTTGCTTGCCATGCCAAAATTAACAATGACGCTAATCAACTCAAAATCCATTACCTCTGCTTTATTATCCAACGCTCTCAAGTCCTCCCTTCTTAGACTTTAATCTAAAAATTAACCCTAATATTTGTAATGCTATTAATGGTGTCATAGCAACCATTGCGATCACTCCAAACCCATCCACTAGTACATTTGCTCCTTCAACTGCTTCTGCTGCACCTTGGGTATAAGCCAATATAAAGGTAGCCGTCATGGGTCCTGATGCAACACCACCAGAATCAAATGCAATACCTACGAATAGTTTTGGTGCAAAATAACTCAATGCAATTGACACTAGATATCCAGGAAGAAGATATTGCCATAGCTGTAGCTGTGGTATAAGGATACGAATCACCGATAGCGCAACTGCTATACCAACACCGAGCGCTAATGTAACCATAACTATGTTTCGCTTTACATATCCACTCGTAACATCTTCAATCTGATGTGTCAATACATAGACAGCAGGTTCTGCAAGAATTGTAACAACTCCTAAAACAAAACCGATAAGCACAACATATATTCTATTGTCTAACAAAGCAATATTATATCCGATGACACTTCCTACATCCATAAAGCCTGCATTTACACCAACTAAGAATATTACAAGTCCAATAAATGTGAATAATACCCCAAATAAAATCTTTCTAAACTCTCTCTTAGGTAATCTAAATGAAACTTTTTGAAAAACTAAAAATAATACAAAAATCGGAAGCAATGCAATGACTATCTCAGGTCCCACTTTAATAAATTCATGTGCGAATGGAGAAATAATAGAATCGGAGAATCCTTTTGCTTCTAGGCTACCCGTAATTTTATCTGTCTTCGATATTATACTCATAATCATTACAGATATAATTGCTCCTGTGGATGCAATGGCAACTAATCCAAAACTATCTTTTTCCGATGCTTTACTATCCTTTTTTAGTTTTGACACACCGATTGCTAGCGCAAGAATAAAAGGAACCGTCAAGGCTCCAGTTGTAGCTCCCGAAGCATCAAATGAGATAGCCAAAAATTCTCGTGAAGTTATACAAGCAAATATAAGAATAATTCCATATATAATGGTTAATAGTTTATATAACGGAACATTATAAACTATTCTACCAAGACCGATTGTAAGCATAATTGCTATCCCAATAGATACGATTACCACAATACTTTCTTTTGATATCAAACCAGAAGATACCGAATCTACCTGTCCGGCTAATATATGAAGGTCTGGTTCTGCAACCGAAACAAAAAAACCAAGTATTAGACCAATCACTGCTACAATCCAGAATTTATTTGACTTGGCAAGTGATTTCCCCATGTTATTACCGATCGGAGTAATTCCTATATCTACTCCAATTAGAAATATCGTCAATCCAATTATCAGAAACACTACACCTATCAAAAATCTTACCATTGTTGGTTTGTCAAGAGGTGTTAATGTAAAATTAAGTATTAACACAATGATTGTGATTGGGATGATAGATGATAAAACTTCTTTAAATTTCTCTATTAAGACACTCAAATAGTTTCCTTCCTTTCGTATAAAGATTATGTTAATGACCTCGACCTAACGTTGATAATACCATTGTGAATGATGTTTGGTAATATGTCAACTTTCTCTCTGTAACAAAATGATTATGGTTACGTTCTATCTCTATCCTATTTTTTAAATTCTGTTAAAAAATAAATCATTCCAAGCATAGGAAAAACAGACCCTAGGATAGAAACTCCATTCCATCCATAATGCACATATGTATATCCGCCAACAGATGAACCAAGGGCTCCTCCCATAAAGAATATTGCCATGAATACACCATTCATACGGCCTCTCCTTTTGGCATCCAGACCATATATTTTCTGTTGACCAAGTACAAGGTTACCCGAAACGGAACAATCCAGAACCACTGCAGAGAAACAAAGTATTATCAACGAAATTAATTTATTGCCACTGTATAAACGTGGAATAACAAAGGAAATAGATGCCATAATAAAGGCCAACCCTGTAAGTCTTTCTGTCCATCCTTTATCAGCTAACCTTCCGGCTATGGGTGCTGCTACTGCTCCTGCTACTCCCACAAGAGCAAATACTGCAATTTCAGGCTGTGTAAGATTATAATTAGAGGCTAACCATTGTGGTGTAACAGTCCAAAACAAACTAAATACCCCAAATAAAGTAGCCTGATATAGTGCCCTTCTTCGAAGGATTTTTTCTTCAAGTAATAACCTTCCCATTGATTTAATAATAGTAGTATATTTTTCATCTTGAATTGGTTGTCTTGATGGTAATTGTTTTCGTAATACTATAATTAAAAGTGTCATTAAAACAGCTGAAAGCAAGAAAACCAAGTTCCAACTTGAAATACCCGCTAAAAAACTTGATATGGGGCGAGCTAACATAATTCCTAGTAATAGTCCACTCATAACATTTCCTATCATCTTGCCTCTTTGATCATCTGGAACCAAACATGATGCTAACGGAACAAGTATCTGCGCCGCAACAGAGCCAAGGCCAATCATAGTTGCTGCTATAAGAAATAAAACAGAATTTTTTGCTACGACTGCTAAGATTAATCCTACAATTGCAATCAATAAAATTCCAACTATCAGCTTCTTATTTTCCAGCAAATCACTTAACGGAACAAAGAACAATAGACCCAATGCATATCCTAGTTGAGTCACGGTAACAATGACTCCTGCCGAGTCTAGTGGCAATCCAATGTCTTTACTTATTAACCCAACCACCGGCTGTGCATAATATAAATTTGCCACGATAATTCCACATGCACTTGCAAATAACAAAACTAACCACTTTGAAATTTCTTTATTTTTGAATATCTTTGTTTCCATATTTTTTAATCTCCAATCCTTGTTAGTAATTACTGTACGTTTCGTTCACTTATATACTATACGCATCGTACAGAAATGTCAATCTTTTTTTTTATATCGATATGATGTATAATGAACGTAGCGTTTTAAATTAAGATCTTAGACTACAAGGGGATTTAAATATGAATCAAAAAATAGGACGTCCAAGAAGCGAAGAAGCGAAAAAAGCAATTCTCGATACAACTTACGAATTATTACTTGAACACGGCTTTGCCAATCTAACAATAGAAGGAGTAGCGAAAAGGGCAGGCGTTAGTAAGGTTACTATCTATAAATGGTGGAAAACAAAAGGAGCACTGGTTCTCGATTCCTTTTTTGAAGCAACCGAAACCATCCTTCCCGTGCCTAATACCGGTTCTATTCGAGATGATTTGTTTCAACAAGTAAATAATCTTTCTGAATTTATTAATAGTACAAAGGGAAAAGTAATTGCTGAATTTATCGCTGAGGGACAATATGAGGAAGAATTTGCAGCTGAGTACAGAACAAGATATTTCATACCTCGCCGACTAATTTCACGTGAGATATTTGAACGTGGAATCCAGCGAGGAGAGATAGATGAAGATATAGACATTGAGTTATATCTAGATCTTATCTTTGCGCCAGTATTTTATCGATTATTAATTACTGGTGATGCGATTACTACTGATTATATATCAAACATTATTGAGATTTCTTTATACCGTTTGTTGAAGGAATAGACTATAGGTATCTGCAATAAACCTCCCAGGACAGTGTCCTGAGAGGTAATTTTATACTCTTTTACGTCTTCAATTTAAATTAAAATTCATCTTTTAATTGGGTTGACCTAAATAATCTGTAATAGTTACAGAACATATCTATTTCATATAGTTTACGAAATCACAAAATCCACCTTGTTTGGATAGCAGTTCTGACAGACTGCCTATCTCTGCGACAGCACCATCTTCCATATAAATAATCTGGTCGTACTGTCCCAATAAATCTGCACTCAAACTATGTGTAATTGTAATCAGCGTCAGATCTTTAATTGCAAGCAGACTACTTTCCATATCGTAAGCCGTCTGCATATCAACGGCAGATGTTCCTTCATCTAGTACAAGAATTGGTTTATGTCGGACTAGTGCCCTGGCAACTGCAACACGTTGCCGCTGCCCTCCAGAAAGATTAGAACCATTTTCACCAACTTTGGACCAAAGTCCATCTGGCATACGATCAAGAAACTGGTCAACTCCACTTGTAATTAATGCATCATTCAAATCCTTGTCTTCAAAAATATCATATAAACAAATATTTTGCCTAATGCTATCATCAAACATATAAATACTTTGATGTATTACAGAAGCCATATTCTGTATTTTTTCAATCTTTAAGTCACGTAAACTTGTGCCATCATACGTAATATCTCCAGTGTAAGAAGAATAATATCCCATCAGTAGCTTAACCAATGTTGTTTTTCCACATCCACTTTTTCCCACAATCGCGTATTTTTCACCTGTTTGCAGTGTTAAGTTTGTATGCATTAAAATTGGACGATTCTCTTCATAAGCAAAGGACAAATCCTTAACTACAATCCTATCCAGAAAAGATGGTTCCAATGTTCCCACAAACGATGTATCCGTATATTCAGCCAATTCCTCTATCCTCTTAATAATTGGGACAATACTTTTAATCTTGGGAACATTCTGCAAGATCATCATAACCGGACTTACAAATGTACCCGAGAGTTGAATCAATGCCACTAAAGTTCCTGGTGTTATATTTCCTTGAATAATAAGATATCCACCGATAAACAAGCCCGAAAACTGAGTAAAATATGCAAGAATTCCAGAAATACCTTCATTTAGTGCAAACAACTTATCTGTTTTGTATTTGACATCGGCTACCTTATGGTTTTCATTTACAAATTCGTTTTTTATATGATTGGTTATCTGAAAAGATTTGATAACCTCGTAGCCTGAAAAGAAATCCTTTAGCCTTGACGTGAACACAGAAAATTGTTTTGAAAGCATCTCCTGCCTTATCTGCAAGGATTTTCCCATAAGTCCAGGAAGTACAAACATGACAATCATACATCCTATCAGGCACATCGCTATCAATGGACTGATTTCAAAGAGTAATATGAGGGTTACAATAAACATAACAGCATATTGCAATACCATCAGAGATGGAATAATATAATTATCTTCAATCAATTTAATATCGTTGGTAAATGCTGAAATATAATCAGCTGTATTTACGCTAGAAAAATCATGAATATTTCTTTTCACTATCCCGTAAAAAGCTTTTTGACGCAACATTTTTGTCAGGTTCCTGATGAGTAGTTTACTACACAGTGAATATAAGTAATTAATAACACCCAGTACTATGATATAAACTATAGAAAACATCAGCATCCTCTGAAATGCAGACAGATTACCGTTTATAGCAACATCAATAACCTTTTGAAGTAATTTCGCTAGAAATACTGCTACCACCGAACTAATGATATTAAGCAGTACCGTAATTGATAGTATTAATTTGTTTCTCATGAGATATTCTTTCATAAATAGACCTCCATATTTGATTATCATCTAATATATTATATGAACATATTATATTAATATTTGATATATGTCAACTATATTTGAATTCCATCTAATATTGTAGCAAAAAAATTCCCAGCTATCGCTAGGAATGATGTTTAACAATATTCATTTCAAATTTATAATAAGGTCTCTTCCAATTCCTTAATTAAGTCTTGCAAGTTTTCCCTTTCTAAATGGTAATATACCTTGCCATCCTTTTTCTCAACACCTACTAAACTACAATTTAACAGCACGTTCATATGATGGGACATGGTTGCCGCAGTTAGCCCTAACTGTTGAGCTATTTCCAGGTTATACTTGGGACTGACTTTGAGTGATGAGATAATCTCCAGTTTGCTACTATCACTTAATGCCTTTAACTTAAGCAGCAAAAGATTCTTGGAATTTTGACGTATTTTCCCGTTTTTGATAACCTTTTCACTTAGTAGACCATAGTAACAACTTTTTTCAAATAGCATCTGTGTTACAGGGAATATCAAAGTTGGATAAACTACAGAAGATTGAGCAATGTTAGCCTTTATATCGTAGAATCTTTTATCTCCATAATTAGTTGTCATAACACTATACTGATTAAGAAGTTTATCTAGTGGATTGGTTACTTCACTAACAGCTTTTTGATAAGCATCTACATTGGAATTTATTATTTCAATAATATGGCTTATATATTTCTTAGGATTCTGCATAACACGTAGCATTTTCCATTTAGCATCGGATTGAAGATCGCAGCGATCTAAATAACAAATGATATCCTCTAAAGAATCTGGACTCTCTGTATTCGTTTCCTCGTCAAAAAATATTTTGCATGTATGAATGATTTGCGAATTAATCTGATCGTCTGACAGATTATCCTTTGATGTAAGCCAACTTCTATTTCCAATAATCAGCGATAAAAGGATAAGAAAGTAATTTGAATCTTTATCACTGAAAAAAAATTGACTTTCACTATGTTCCACTCTATTTTTCAAAAATACTTGAACATATTTATCATACGTTTTTAAATGCTGCGAATAAAACTGCTCCCCATCAAATCCCATATCTGTAAGTGTCATGATCGTTTCTTTCTTTACTTCTTCAATGTTATAACTTACATAAAGCAACCCCATTGTTTCAAAAACAGAATCCATCTTACTAAAAGTTTCATCTAACATAGTCTTCTCCTTAATACCAATCTGTTTCTAGTATGACATTGTTTGTTTGATGTTCATCTAATTAATTATATGATAACATCAATATAATATCAAGTATACTTCATTCTTGATGTAGCAAATCTCATAGTTACCTACATCAAAATAGCCTTGCTACCATTGAGTATGCAAGGCTTTAAAAATTGAAATACTATTTAGTGCAAGTTTCGTTTTAATCTGTAGATCATCATAAACATTAGAATTCCTGATATAGCAAAAAAGAAAATATAGGCCTGTATCATAGGTACATAATTATAAGTTTCTCCAATCCAAAACGTATAACTATCCTTATTTAAATAGGTTGATGGCAGTAAATTCGAAATAATCTGCACGCCTTTTGGTAATTTATCGACTGACATTCCCATCATACCACTTAAAATCATCGATGCAAAATATATAATCATTGTAATCATATAGGTTAAGCCAAACTTTTTTACAATGTTTGCAATTGTGTGTGCCCAAATGAATAATACAGCTGCAAAGATATACAAGCATAAAAAATAAATAATAACACCCGAAGCAACCGGCGCAGCTAGATTTAGTACATTAAATCCTACAATAAAATAGATAATAAAAGCACATGTCATATAAATAAATTCCGCAATTAAACGATTTATAATAGTATACCTTTCGCTAAACCCGAACAACTGCATTCTAAGCGGTATCCCTTTTTCAATATCTTGTGAACAGGTACTGGAATAACCCATTAAAATAGTCGCCAGCGGAATGATTGCTCCAATGCCAAGAAAAATCGAAGTAATAATTTCTCCAAGATTGCTTGTATTTGGCATATCACTTGCGACCGACTTTGTTATAATAATGGATAACAGAATCGGAAAACCAACACCGAAAATATGAACGAATGGATTCCCTGCAACATTTCTTAATTCATATTGTATCATTCTAAAAGAAACTTTATTTTTATTCATTACACAAACTCCTTTTCACTTGTTCTTTGGCATTAATAAAGATCATTTCGATATCATTATTGCTACGTTTGAAATTCACATTATTTTGAATCAGCAACGTGGTAATTGTTGTTTCAATTTCCTGTGAACTGCAGGCAAGGGCAATCAAATGATTTGGAGCAGCTAACTTTGTGTATCCGCTTGTCAATAACTGATTTTTTTCCGTGTTATCTAATATAATAATGGCGCGCCCACAATATTGTTTAAACAGATCTTCCTTGTTACCGAAGGCAATGACATTCCCTTCGTCAAGAATTAGTAATTTATTGGCTAATTGTTCTAATTCTTCATAGTAGTGTGATACAACACATAGACTGGATTCTTTATCCTGATACCAAGAGATTAACTTCTCAACGAGTTTTTGTCTTGTTTCAAAATCAAGTCCGGAAGTCACTTCGTCATAGAATGTAAGTGGTGCATCCTGCATCATGACCAAAATAATAGTAAATCGCTGCTTTTGCCCACCGGACAAAGCCTTAAACTTTTTATTTAGACATTTATCAAACTCGAAATAAGAAATCAACTTCTGGAGTTTTTTATCTTTCTTAATTCTAGTATGCAGAATTGCTTCCATAATGTGTTTCACTGCCATACTGTCAGTATATTCATTAAATTGCATATGCACTGCCATATCAAGCGGTGTAATGATACTTTCAATCGAACCAGTATAATTAACAATACCTAAGAGGCTCTTAATCAATGTACTTTTTCCTGCTCCATTGGAACCAATCACACCTATTCGGTCTCCTTTTCTAATCGTAATCGGTGAAGTGATGTTGAGTGCAGTCATTTTACCGTATTGAACATTTAAATTATTAATTGTTAGCAGCATAGTTTCATCTCCTTTTCTTTACATTATTATCCTATCAAAGGCATATGAATTTCAAATGAAGATACTGTGTAGATTAAATGTAATGAAGGTAATAGGAAAATTAATAATCAGACGTCATTTATCTAGAAGTAGGATCAAACACAACTTTTGTATGAACACCATCCTCTATATTGGATATTTGAACCGTTGCACCTAATATGTTCGCATAATAAGTTACAATGTATAATCCAAGACCATGGCCTTTTCCATGATGACTTCCTCTTACAAATGGTTCAAAAATATTTGGCATTAAAGTTTCCTCAATATGGGCATCACTATTATAAATTTCTAACTGGTTAGGTTTGGTCAAAATCGTTATCGTGGCACCTTCTTTACTATGAACAATTGCATTGGAGATAAGATTATCAACTATTTTAGGCAATAGATTGGAATCACTTGTTACAAAACTACCATCCTGGTAATCCGTTACTAAGGTATACTTACCTTCTGCTATCGCGAATTGATGCTGAAATAATTGACTGTTAACAAGTACATTCAGATCAATTAGTTCAAGGGTTATATTTTCTTCACAGCGACTTAAATATAGGATATCTTCTACAATCTTACGCATGGACAGAAGCTGTAGTTTCACTTCAGGCAGATATATTTTCACATCCTGGTATTTGCCCACCTGATTAATCATGCCATCTACCAGCAAAAGAGCTGCGGCAATAGGAGTTTTCAGCTGATGAGAAGATGACCTCAAAAACACTTCCTGACGTTTATTTTTGTCCTTTAGTTCATTATTTATATTTTCTAACGTTTTATAATTCTTATCCAGTTCCTCATATAGCTCATTTAAAGTCCGAACAAGCATGGCAATCTCATCATTACCTTTTATCGGAAGTGTTGCATTGGCAATCATGCCACTTCGCTTTACCATTTCTGTATGCTTTACCAACGTTATAATAGGATCAACGATTCCTTTGGAATATAGGTAAGAAACGACTAATGCAAATAATACAATAACAGCGATCAACATAGGCAAAGAGTGAACTACAATCGGGGTAATTTCATTCATTTGTGGAGTCATGGTCGGAAGATAGGACAGAACGATACGGTCACTATCAAACGTAAGGCCAACATAGTTCGTGTAATGGTTTTCACCATCTTCCACTCCTGCCTGAATAAACAGTGTATCATCAGAATAATAATGCATCTTCGTTGATTCATGCCAATCATTTTGAAAATAAGAGGTATCCGACTGTGTCTTAATGTCAAATGGCATATCATTTATAAAACCTGTTTGACTCAGTAAAGTATCTTTCCATTCTGAAACTTTTACTTTCAGCTCCTCATTTAATTTATCCTGATTTAAATTCTCATCATCAGCCTGAAATGCATCTATCTGTAGTTTAACATAACTTTTGATATCCGAAAGAAGTGCTTTCATTTCATCCGTGCCTGGTGTAATAGTAGACTGAAAACTCTTACTCGTAATGATAACTGAATCATTCAAAAATGGAATTTCAAGTGTCATACAGCTTGGATTCTTAATCGTTACATGTTGGTAAGAACCATCCTTTAGATAGCCCTTATGCTGTTTCACAATTGAATTATAGTTTTCATTCGACACATAGTCCACATAGAGAGAAGGAAGCATAAAAACAAAATATCCTAGAACCAAAACACTCAGGATGCTTGTTATAATTGCCGTATAGAGAAAATTTTTATGAACGAGTTTCACAAGAAGCCCCCTCCCTATCAAATTGATATCCAATTCCGATTACTGTTTTAATACAAGATACCGGTAATTTCTTTCTGAGGTTTTTAATATGGGCGTCAATGATACGATCGTTTCCTATATAATCCTCATTGAAAATACGGAGAATAAGCTGTTCCCGATTAAAGACGCGGTTTGGCTCCTCATATAATGTGTGTAATAGTAAATATTCACTTAATGTCAGTGGTAGAGCTTCCCCATTATAGTGAGCACAATAAGCTTCTTCCTCAAATGTAAGACCACCAGTTACCTGTTGTTGTGATGAAATCTGCTTTGTACGCCGCAAGATGGTTTCCATTCTTTTTAACAGAATAATAGGTGATACTGGTTTGACTACATAATCATCAGCATAGCGGTTAAACGCATCCACTTGTGTTTTTTCATCTTCTAATGCCGTTAGCATGATAGTAGCTGTTTGCTGGTGGTGGTCTTTGATATAACTTAACACATCAAGACCGCTGGCACCTGGTACCATAATATCCAAGATAGCGATATCATAACTATTTTTATTCAATAAAGCAATGGCATCATCTCCATTAGCGGTCTCTGTTACATGATAATTAGAGATATTCATATATTCCTTTAAAACTTCTCGAATGGTTGGTTCGTCTTCAAGAAATAATACATTATATTGTTGATTTTGCATTGAGTATGGATCCTTTCTGGATGGAAGTATTATTCTCTCCCTATTTGATCTGGATGGAAATCTTGTTTCAATTCCGGTACAATTTCGCGCTTGTATGCATGCGAAATCATTTAACGGTATTATAACATATCCATATGAATTTCGGATGAATTTTCCACGTAAAAAAACCTCCCAAGACAAATGTCCTGAGAGGCTCTGAATGGCTTTAATAGACTTTCATTGGCGTTGTATAAATGTAAGCCACACCATCTGCCTTGCTAATGTTTAAAAGGTCGCTTTTTTTCGCCACAATCGCAAATCCATATAGATTCAAACCATTACTTTCAACGTTGTCAGCAACATTTAGATATTCTAATAAGTTGTCATGTCCCATCATTTTATTAAATGACGCCTGTTTTGCCATATACCTAAGCATACTAACAACATGTGTTGTCATGATATCTTCTGATACCGCCCAGTTCTTATCTTCCCTAGTCGTTGTAGACGCATCGAATGTAGTCAAATATGGATAGGTATCTTTATCGTAAGACATACTACCGCATGAAGATTTATAGATGAATCCAAATAAAGTATTCGGCGTATAATATCCTTCATTATCCTTTAGGCAGATTGCACACCAGTCTGGATTAACTTCTTCCTTTGTGCACCATTCCACAAACTGAGAATACTTTTTAATCTTCTCTAAAGTAACATATGCAAGATAGAATTGGTTCTCATCCAGCTCCTGTAACTTCTTCATAGCATCGCTATAGCTTCCTGCAGCTCCATCCCCTACATAACTTGCCCTCAAATCAGTGCAATCCGGTATAAAAGCATTTCCCGTAGGCTTTTTTAACAAATTCGCATCATATAATGTCATTTTCCCTTTTTCAATCTTTCCCGCTACATTGGTAAATAAGCCAGAGTAGCTTGATGTCTGTATGATATTTATATCATAATTCCCGTATCCATTACTGTCTACCATCACACTATCGCGATAATATCCAGGTAGAAAAAGCTCTGAATACGTTGCTAAATCTAAGGTAATTCGATTTGTCTCCAACTCTCCTTGTTTATCTACAACCTTTGCGGGATTATAATAAAATAAATTCAATATCTGAGGTACGGCAAATATAATAAACATTATAATAGCCAAAACTATCGCACCAACAATAACACCCATTTTGATAAAAGCATTGCGGATTGATGATTTAATCATCTTGGAAAATAAACGTACCTCTTCCTCTTGATTATCCATGTTGCTGTTATCTAATAACTCATTTTTAAAATAATCTCTTTCTAGATCTTCAATTCTTGGGATTTCGCCTTCCACAAATAAGTATTCACTGATAGCTTCATGGCGCTCAATATCATTTTTAACCATTTCTTTTTGTTTTTCTTCTAACTTTCCGTTTTTATATAGCTCTATTAATTCACGATATGTCATATCCATTCTCCTTCAAAAATGATTTCAGTTCTTTTTTTGCTCTGTACGCTAATACTCTGACATTCTCCGGAGTCAGTTTTAACAATGCTGCTATTTCTTTCTGTGATAACTCACCATAATACTGCATCGTTAGTATTTCTCTTTTAAGATCATTAAGATGCTGAAGAGCCTGGAATAATAGGCGTTTCCGCTCATCTGTTATCAGAAGCTCTAATATACCAATCGATGAATCCTCATATAGTGTGTCTTCCAAATTCTCAATCGGAACATTTCTACTCTCCTTTTTCCTATGACTAAAATATAGATTTCTGGCCACCATATAAAGCCATGCTTTTATATTTGCGTGCTCATCTGATAAAGAAAGAATCGCTTTCACAAATGTTTCCTGCATCAAATCCTCTGCTAGATCCTTGTTTTTACAAAGCGTATACAGATATAGATATATTTCCTTCTGATATGCTTTATAAAGCTGGAGCAGTAAATATTTTTCCACATCTGTCCCCTTTCTCATTTGAAGTTCTTCTAGTAATATAACAACATTAAATTGGAAATGTTACAATATTTTTTGTTTTTTTATATGCATCATTTTGACCATTAAATTACTCTTCACTTTTCTATTGAAATCAATTATACTCTCCTCTTTCTACCGTGTTACAAAGAGCCCAAAAAGGATGTTGTAAGTATCCGTAAGTACTTAAAACATCCTATATTTTTGTTCGTTATTTGTTCTTTATGTGTGCTTTACTCATACAATCTAATAATTTTCTGTATTGCTTCACAGCTTTATAGGCATTCGTAAATAATGGTTTCTGATTGGATCTAATCCATCCTGCCTTTCCTTTGCTGTTTATCATTCTTAAATATGCTTTTCCAGATTTCGAAATATACTACTTATCAAACGTAACTTTATTTCCTTCTTACGGTATTTCGTCGGCTGTTTTAGGTGACACGTAAGTACCTGCCCAGTAAAGAGATTTAGTGTCGCCATTGTCACTTACCCAACTATGTCGAAAAGACTGTGCCTGTTTTAGATTTTATCAAACTTCTAATTCAACATATCCCTGAAAAACATTTCAAGATGACTCGTTATTATGGACTATATGTAAGACATCGAAAATCCGACCAAAAGCTTTCAAAAGCTGTTCCTAATCCAAGCAGAAGATTCTCCTAGACTTCAATGCCTGGAGAAATAACATCCTTCGTTCTTTTGGTTATGATTCTTTAAGCTGTACTAAATGCAAGCATAAAATGGAGTTTCTTGAACTCTACTATAACCGTGAACGGGTATCTCTATCTGAGAAACCCCGAAACCTGATATACGGTTTTCGGGGTTCTTGTATTTTCTGCAAGTAGGCAATTTTCTATCTCTTTGATAACTGTCCCCGAACTGTAGAACCGCATGAATGCTGGATTCTTGAGTAGGAGTGTTAGTTACATGTTTTTACCCACGACGTCTCCGGACTTCTTGACACCCTATTCCCCAGAGAAATACTCTAATAATTCCTTATACCGATCTTGTGCTGAGTAGCAGGTATCTATCAAATATCCTCTTTCATTTGAAAATTCCTTTAATCCCCTATAATAAAATATCTTATGCTGTTCATCTATAATAAAAGGCACTATCTCGTTCTTCAAACACTCTTTAAAAATAATCATTCGCCCAACTCTTCCATTTCCGTCTTGAAAGGGATGTATAGATTCAAAGTTATAATGGAATTCTATAACATCTTCAATTGTCACCTTTGAAATTTGATTATAATTAATAAGCAATTTTGCCATTTCACCCTTTACCTTTGAAGGTACAACTGTTTTTTGATCTCCGATCATATTTGGTTTCTTTTTATAGTCCCCCACATTAAACCATTCTTTTCTACTATCTGAAGTATTATTTTTTAAAATTTTATGGAAGCCTTTTATAATATCTTCCGATAATATTTGATCTGCTATGTCTAACATGTAGTCAAAACACTGAAAATGATTTATTGTTTCTATAATATCATCAATTGAAGCCGTTTCCTCTTTCTCAATAGCAATTGTATTCGTTTCATAAATATATCTGGTCTGATCTTCTGATAGTTTACTGCCTTCAATACGATTTGAATTATATGCTAATTTAACTTGTGTTTGATGATATAATCCACCTTTTAATTTCATACCTTTTTCTTCTCTAAGCATATTAAGTAAAAGATTATCCGTAGTGTTACTCATCTCCATAATGTCACCTGGTTGACAATTTAATATTCTGCAAATATCATCAATAATTTTTATTGAAACATTTTCGTTCTTTGAGAGTTTTGCCATTGTAGTCGATGACATTCCTATACGCTTCTGTAGCTCGGTTTTAGAAATAGCTTTTTCTGAAAGTAATTGAAATAGCTTAGTATACTGAATCGGCATATAATCACACTCCTTTTTATTAGTATACCATATTTCTTTAGTATTATAAAGATTTTTTATATTTTTTTTACTAAATTAAGGTTCTATAATAATTGTTGGGGTGTGTTGAAAAACATATTTCAACAATTATTTT
>JAEZUR010000147.1 GCA_023420935.1 Bacillota bacterium
GCCTGACCTACTGCAGCACATGCCTGTCTAGTTGCAGTATCGGTAGGTTTCTCTTTTAATCCTAAGGTTTTTCTACCAACTGCGATTGCACCAGAGGAAACTAAGACTACTTCTTTTCCCTGATTTCTAAGATCAACGAGAACACGTACTAATTTCTCCATTTTTAATAGATTTAGACTTCCTGTTTCTTCATGGGTAATAGTTGATGAACCTATTTTCACGACAATGCGCTTTTTATCTTTTAATAATGCTCTTTCACTCATTTTTATTGTCCTTTCCGTCCCTTTTCGGAATTTACTAACCACTAAACTGGTTTATATCTTGTAGCGATAGCCTCATATATTTTTATTCCATCCATTGCAGCTGATGTGATTCCCCCAGCATATCCTGCTCCTTCACCGCAAGGGTAGATTCCTTTATAATTACTTTCCAGCCCTTCATCTCTCACAATGCGTACTGGAGATGACGTTCTTGTCTCTACGCCAGATAGCACTGCTTCCTCATTGGAGAATCCAGGAATTTTACGATTAAAATCAGTGATTCCTTCAACTAATGTTTCAGAAACATATGCTGGTAGACATTCTCTAAGATTAGATAATTGTACTGCCCCTTTTATATTCGGTGTTATATTCCCTAAGGTTTTACTTGGTTGATTGTTGCAAAAATCACCAAATAACTGTATTGGCACTTTGCCATTCCCTGTCTGGTAGGCTAACTTCTCCCATTTCCGTTGAAATTCAACGCCTGCCAGTGGACTGGAATCTGCAAAATCCTCTGGTGATACGGAAACAATCATAGCACTGTTCGCATTTCTTTCGTCTCGCTTATAATTACTCATACCATTTACCACAAGATGGCCTTCTTCGGAAGAAGAATTAACTACAAATCCACCCGGACACATACAGAAGGAAAAAATACTACGTCCATTGGATGCTTGATAAGTTAATTTATAGTCTGCAGTTGGTAATTTATCATACTGTTCACCATATTGAACTTTGCTAATCATCTCCTGCGGGTGTTCAATTCGCACGCCTATGGCAAATGATTTCTGTATCATAGTAACCCCTTTTTCTTGTAGTAAAGAAAAGGTATCTCTTGCACTATGACCCGTAGCTAACACTAATACCTGACAATCAATCCATTCTACTCCATTTACCTGAATCTTGGATAACTTACCATGTTCTGTAGTAAAGTCAGTAAATTGGGTATCAAACCGAACTTCCCCACCAAGTTCAATAATACGTTCTCTCATGTTTTTCACAACATTTACAAGCTGATCCGTACCGATGTGAGGTTTATTTAAGTATAGAATTTCTCCCGGAGCACCATATTTTACAAAGGTTTCAAATACTTTTGTACTACGTCTGGAAATATCTTTCACCATGGTATTTAGTTTTCCATCTGAAAAGGTACCGGCACCTCCTTCTCCAAATTGTACATTAGAATTGGGATTTAACGGTTCTCCCTTCCAGAATCTATCTACTTGTTTTGTACGTTCTTCTACTTTAGAACCCCGTTCAATGACAAGGGGTTGAAATCCTTGCTCTGCTAGCATGAGCGCACAAAAAAGCCCAGCAGGTCCTGTACCAACAATCACTGGTCTTCCTTTTAGTACCTCTTGCCCAGACAGCGTAAATTCATATTCTGCTTTTTGCTCAATGGAAATATTAGGATTCTTTAAGTTTTTTACAAACTTAATTTCATTTTCTACGGATACTTCTATGGTAAAAATGTATTTTATCTCATTCTTTTTTCTTGCGTCGATTGATTTTTTTACAATACGAAGCTCTCCAATTTGATTCTCTTGGATCTTTAAGTTCTTAGATGCCATTTTCTTAAGAATCTGATCTTGTTCTGCTTCTGTCTTTTGATAAATATCTATACAATTTATTTTAATCTGGGAAATTCTAATCATTCTTGGAACCTCGTCCTTTCTCTTTCGGTAAGGCTGCATGCTTCCCTGCTAAGTAGCCACTCGACCAAGCCCATTGCAGATTATATCCGCCACAGGTTCCATCAACATCAACTATCTCTCCTGTAAAATACAGTCCTTTTATTAACTTAGACTCCATGGAGTCTACATTTATCTCATCCGTTAACACTCCACCTGCTGTTACTTGTGCTTGTTCAAATGGATTGGGCTCGTAAATATCTATACGAAAACTCTTTATCTGATCAACTAATTGATTCATCTGTTTCTTACTAACCTTTGAAGAAGGATCATTCAGCTTTATCCCAGATAACTTAAGTATTACAGATGCTAACTTTTTATTAAAAAGTCCTATCATCTGTTCTTCCATTGTTTTATAACCACATGATTTAATTCGTTCTTCCATTAACTTATGTAGTTCCGCTGTGGTATGAATTGGCATAAAATCTACCATTGCATAGACAGGTTTCTTCTTATGTTGTTTTATCGCTTTTCCAGCAAAACGACTGATCTGAAACACCGGTATTCCAGATATTCCATAATTAGTCAGTTGTAATTCACCGGTTTCTTTTGCTAGAAGTTGTTCGCCTTCATATAGCTGTATCAACGCTTCCACGCGAACACCTGCTACTGCTTTAAAGTAATCTGCTTTAGATCTTAGCGCAGTTAATGCAGGTACTAGTTCACTGGTATGATGACCAAGTTGTTTGGCTATTGTATAACCACTACCATCCGATCCCAAATCACTAGATGCACAACCTCCTGTGCTAATAATAACCTTACTTGCAATGAAAGTATCTTGATTCGTGGTTAATACAAATTGTTCTTTTCTTTTTTCGATTGACTTTACATGAACATCACAGACTATCTTAATCTTTAAATGTTCTAATTCAAGTCTTAACACATCCAAAACAGAAGATGCCTGCTCCGAACTTGGATATAGGTATCCTCTTCTCTCTTTGGGGTATATACCAAGATTTTGAAAGAAATCTATGGTTTCCTTTACACCGAACTGCTTTATTACTTCATAAGCAAATGCAGGCTTGTCTCCTCGATAAACCGTGGAGTCTTCATACAGATTAGTATAATTGCATTTCCCATTGCCTGTTGCTAATAATTTCTTACCAATTCGATCTTTATGTTCTAATATAGTAATAGTTTGTGGAGCCGCTTTATTGGCATGTTTGGCACAGGATATAGCGGCCATAAGACCGGAAGCACCTCCACCAACTATGATAATATCTGATTGAAATGACATGTTTGGCTCCTATCTCGTTTTACTTAACTTGTTACGAAACCATTATATCCATTTTTCATTTTGATGGCAACCATTAATTCATTTCCTTTAGCTTGAATAGTTTTCTAATATACCATATAACTCTTCTTGATCCTTTACATAAATGCCGTAATTTAGTTTAATCTGTTCCTCTTCGGATAGTGCAGCTGCTTCAATACCAGTATATTCAAATATCGTTTCTCTATCACTATAATAAACCACAACTTCTCCATCTTCTACAGCAATATAGTATTTGTACTGCATGTAATCGCTGTTGTAAGTTTTGCGAAGAACAATCTTCTCACTGGAAAATGAAACAAGCTCATAAGAAATAAGCCCCTGCTGATACTCTTCAAGAGACATATTTTTGATATAACCATTTAAGTATGCAATTACTTCTTCCCTGGTTAATCCGATTAAATACTCTGGTGTTGGAGCTGTATTTGTTACCGTTTGATCCGTTTTTATATCATATGTCTCTAATACATACTCGGTTGATGTAGTAACCTTTGACGTTTTTCCAACTGCTGTGATAGCATCTTTTTCATCCTCGGCTGCATTCTTTTCTATATTGTTCTGGTTTATTATCACATTATCACTTTGCTCTGTTACATCGTAATGAAATTTATGAAGGGCAGCCTTATAACTTAAATAATAGCAAGTTGTAAGTAAGGCTGCCAGTGCAACAAATCCTGCAATATAAATATATACTTTCCTCATACTGGAAACCTCCTTGTGTATTTCACTAAGTCAGTATATATTATTTTCATAATTTTCTAATTTTATACAATATTATCTAAAGCAAATGTATTTTCTTTGCCACGGTAGTTAATGTTCTCCCCATAGGGAAGCTATGTAGTTCCTCTTCTTTTACACCTTTTAATAATATTAATGTTACAAAATATACGATTACTGCCACAGCAAAAGCAAACAAGGTACAAATAGTATTACTAGGTATTAACATATGTAAACCTTGATAAATGAGCCATGTAATTACGCCCATAATACCAGAGCAAGCCAAAGGAATTAAGAAAGTCGTCTTAATTTCTTGCTTATATTCTAACAATTTACCTACTGCTCTCCAGTTTAGCGCACTTACTAGCATAGGATAAGTAACATTACCAATTACTAAAGCGGCTAACCCAAGATTCGCAAACTGTAATAATACAACTACTATGATGATATGTACCCCTAAGGAAATGGCAGAATGAATGACTGGTAATCTCATATTGTTAATTCCTTGTAATACAGCACTGGTAACAGTTGATAGTGCATAAAATATAATAGCAGAAGATCCAATTAATAATAATTTACCACCCGTTACATAATCAGAACTACCAAATAGCATCTGCACAATTGGTTGTGCCAATACAGTCATTCCCATGGCAGATGGTATTGCGATTAACATATTAAATTTTACTGCAGATGCAACCTTTTCGTTAACTTCTGAATGCATTTTATTAGTAAATGAAGTTACTAAACTAGGAATCATAGAAGCTGCCATAGCTGAAGAAATAGCAACCGGAACATTAATCAGAAGTCGATAATTAGCACTGTAGATACCATAAGCTGATTTCACTGCGTCTTCTGTCAAACCCTTTAATCCCATGATCTTACCAAATAAAATTCCATCTAGCACACCACTAATTTGGTATACCGTTTGACTTAAGATAACTGGTATGATGGTTAAGAACAACAACATATACACTTCTTTATAGGAGTCAACAGTTGTTGTAGTATCTCTTCTAATCTGTTTCTTCACCACTGGACGGTAAATTACATAAACAAATAGTAAAAATGCTAATCCTGCAACGGCACCAAGGGCTGTTCCTAATGTTCCTCCGGCCGCTCCCCAAGCTGAGATATCTTTCGAAGCACTATGTGCTAGCATAAAGGTGCTTGCTGCAAAGATACTGACAAATGCATTCACAACTTGTTCTAATAACTGTGAAATTGCAGTTGGCATCATGGTATTCTTGCCTTGATAAAATCCTCTTAATACTCCCATAACCGCAGATATAAATATGGTAGGAGCCAAAATACGAAGAGGAATGGCTACGCCTTTAAACTTGGCATATAAGGTATTCTCTAGTAAATCAGCCCCAAAAAATAGTAACAATGCCATGATACCACCGGAAATTACTGCAAAAATCATGGAGCAACGAAATATCCGATATGCACTTTTATATTCTTTGTTGGCAAATCTGGCAGATACCATTTTAGATACTGCCAGCGGTAGACTATAACAAGATAAAATTAATGCCAAACTATATATCTCAAACGCGACACCGTAGATTCCATTTCCTTCATTACCTAAGATATTGGCCATTGGTATTCTATATATTAATCCAATTAACCTTGAAACAATGGAAGCCATGGCCAGAATACTTCCTTGCTTTATAAAGTTACTTGTGTTCTTCTTTGCTGCACTCATAACTGCTCCAATCTCATAATTCTTTCTTTACTCTGATATAATCATTTTATCAGACCTATCTTTTGGGAAAATGGCAATATAAGTTTTACCAGCATTGACTTTCAGTTCATCTCCGGAAGCATCGTAATAATGCATCTTCTTTGAGGACTCGTTTTTTTGCCAAGTAATCAAGGCTGCTTTTCCATTGGTAATATAATACCCACTTCCCGAGGAATTTTCAATATCCATGGTCTGATATCCGTTCTTATCGATATTCCATTCCTTCACAAACTGAACAATTATATTTTTAAAAGCCAGTTGCTTGCCTGTATTTCGATCAATATGAGATTGACCAAATTGAAAACGATAGTATA
This sequence comes from Bacillota bacterium, assembly GCA_023420935.1. Taxonomy (GTDB): domain Bacteria; phylum Bacillota; class Clostridia; order Lachnospirales; family Lachnospiraceae; genus Mobilisporobacter. Next base: position 5,994 of record JAEZUR010000147.1, read on the forward strand.
ATTTATCTTCTGCATTGTACTCAAAATATGGCGTTGTATATTTAGAAAATCCCAAGCTAACTGTGTTAGCTTTGCTTACTTTGGAAGCGCTCTCTATTTTAGATAGATCAGTATCTTCCTCATAAAACGTATAGTGATTTTCGTAGTCTTCCTTTCGTTCCGTACGATATTTTTTCTCTTTGGTACCAGCCAAAATACCTTTAAAACTTGCAAATGCATTGTGGGGAGCTTTCAAAGATTTATCTCTATAAAAGACGGTATTACCTACTCCTTCTAAACCGCTTAAATTGTCTATACCAAGAGAATTCATTTTAGCGGTAGCATATTTGGTTTGTCCATAATGAACATAAATAGCATCATATTCATCAGCAAAGCTTACGAAGTAATGTCTTGCACTTCTTGCGGAACCGATTCGATCAGAATCGAAATCCTCAAAAATACCCATTAATCTTGTAATTCCTCCTTCCACCACTGCTTCATATAATACAGCAGCCTGTGATGTTCCACTTTGAGGAGAAGCGTATTTTATATTATTCAGCATAACTGCATAAGGTCTCTTTTGTGTAAGTTCTTCATCAATCCATAAACCAGAAATCTTGCTTTGGGCTTTTCCTTCGTGATCTTCTGCTGTTGGAGTTGGTTCTAAGGATGGTTCAATAGTAGGTTCTGCCGATGTATCCAGATTAGCAGGTATAGTTTCCACAGGAACAGTAACATCATTATCAGGCGCACTTTTTCTACAACCAATTAATAATCCAAATGTTAAAACCACGATCAAACAACAAATCATAAATGTTTTATTCGATAATCCACTTAGTTTCAAAATATATCTCCCTTCTGCATACGTATGTATGCCTTTTATTATCGATTTATATTCAGTTGAGTTAAGATTTCTTCTTGTTTGGCTTCCATAATCTTTCGCTCTTCTTCATCCATATGATCATAACCACATAAATGTAACATACTGTGAGCCACTAAAAATGCCAACTCTCGCTCTACAGTATGTCCATATAATTCTGCTTGTTCGAAAACCTTATCTATAGAAATCATAATATCACCTAACATCAATTCTCCTGTTTCTGGATTAAAATAGGATTCAATTTCTTGTTCCAGTTTAGAAAAATCAGAAGGTACTGTATAATCAATCATTGGAAAAGATAACACATCCGTCGGCGCATCAATTTCTCTGTATTCCTTATTAATCATGTGTATTTCATCATTATCTGTAATTACTACATTCACTTCAGGCTCATATGGACATTGTTCATACTCTAATGCTTGTCCAATTACCTTTTCAATTAAGGCTTTATAATCAAATGATACTGTCTTCTGTGTCTCATATTCAATATTAATTGTCATGTTAACTCCCATCTGCACGCTTTTGCGTTCTTCCTTTTAAAAACAATTTTTTATATAAAACTCTTTTAATATTTTTAGCTCTCCTGCTGTAATACCAGACTCGTCCAAGGTACCTTTAGACAAACGAATTTGAAAAATATTATCTACCAAATCTTCTGGTGCTATCTCTTTCTTATTTGGCATACTCGCTATATATTCCATAGTGGATAAAATACTATCGGTTAACATAACAATAGCAGCCTCAGCAGATCTAGGCTTCTCAAATTTAGAATTGTGCTGTTTAATAATATCAATGACTGCTTGGGGGAATCGTTGTTCTGTTGCTAACATGACGCCTTCCTCAATATAATTTTTTCCATTGATTCGGCCGATTTCATGATAAAGGCCACCTGCTCTTGCTATTTCTTCCTTACCATTGACTAATTTTGCAGCACGCGCGGACATTTCACCAACATCTACCGAATGTATGTATAGGTTTTTCGAATGGTTAGACAGTCTTTTTAATAATTCATATTCCCCATTCATAACCTCATCTAACTTTGCAATTCCTGAACTTTCAACTTTCTCCACTACTGGTTGAACTTCTTTTCCTATTGAGAGTGTTTCCGTAGTGTGTGCCTTTTCTGAAGCTTGTACCAATTCAGTTGCTTGTATCTCTAAAGTATCTTGGCGATTCTGTAATGGAACTTTACTACTTTCCTTACGTATTAGCTTATTCGCAAAGAAAGTGACTCCGATTACTGCTAATGTGGATAGTACTGAATAAAATGCATTACCATCCATAGATGTGGCAAAATTAAAATTATGCAAGATAAAGATGAGTGTAACATTAATGGATAGTGTAATCAATATCACATAGATAATTGTTTTTGGATTCACAATATGTTCTGCTAACATACATATTATTGCACCTATGATGAAATAGAAAGCAAAGTATTCCATACCCGGATTATTGACGGCGCTGAACAAAAACGTAAATATAAAATGGAATGTTAGTCCAAAATATGGATAAATAAGAACCGCAATGAAAGCGGATCCTATCATCCACAGATTATATACTTCATAATTGGTGGATAGCATAATGCCAATTAATGAAATAAAATAGCCACTACAAAACACAATTAAATTCAAATTATCCTGTAATAATTCTATCTGATAGAGTTTCATAACATTAAATAAAATTGTTATGATAATTATCATTAATAAAATAAATTTTAATATATCGGCTAAGGGCTGATCGTTCATAAATCCTGTAAAACCAATAATTATCACTGTTAAACTGTATATTAAGCTAATGAAAATATTATAATTATACTTTTTATTTTCTTGCTTTATCGTTACCTGCCCTTGTTCCATTTTGTTACCCCAATCTATCGTTTATTTGTTCGAAAGCGTTTCGCTTCTACACGTTTCACTTCTTGATGCTTTGCTTCATAAGAGTCATAAGCCTTTACAATTTTTTGTACTAATGGATGTCTTACAACATCCTGACTTGTAAGATATGAAAATCCAATATCATCGATTTTCCCAAGAACTTTAATCGCATGATCAAGACCTGATTTGGTTCCAGAAGGTAAATCCTTTTGTGTTAAATCTCCTGTAATAATAACTTTTGATCCAAACCCAATTCTTGTTAAGAACATCTTCATCTGAGCAGGTGTTGTGTTCTGTGCCTCATCCAGTATAATATAAGCGTTTTCTAGCGTTCTACCACGCATATACGCCAACGGTGCTACTTCTATTAAACCTTTTTCAGTATTTTTGAGATAACTTTCAGGACCCATAATCTGATACAAGGCATCATATAATGGCCTTAGATACGGATCTACCTTGCTCTGTAAATCTCCAGGTAAAAACCCAAGTTTTTCTCCAGCTTCAATTGCTGGTCGTGTTAAAATAATTTTACTTACTTCATCATTTTTAAACGCATTAATGGCCATAGCCATAGCTAGATACGTTTTACCTGTTCCCGCGGGGCCAATTCCAAATACAATCATTTTCTTTCGAATAAGATCTACATAATTCTTCTGTCCAATTGTTTTTGGTTTGATTGGTTTACCTTGAATGGTATGACAGATCAAATCTGAATCAATGGCAACAATCTCAGCTTCCTTGTCTTCCATGCATAAGGATAAAGCGTAATTCACATTTTGCTCACTAATTGTATTACCTCGTTTCGATAATTCAATTAGCTGTTCAAATACGCTTTTTGCTTTCCACACATTATAACTATCTCCAATCACTCGTAAGACACCATCACGACTTACGATTGTTACATTTAACGTTCTTTCTAAAATTTTTATATAACTATCAAATACACCAAATACATTTTTTGTATGTTCTGCAGGTACATCAATTATCGTCTCCACTATGCTCATCGGTTTCTATAATCCTCCACTCGCTGTCTTTGATTAGTCGATAATCCAATTCCGGTTCGTCCACTATCAGGTAGCCCTTGGCAACACAGGATTTATCGTCTATTGTTATTTTAACATTATTTTTAATAATTAAAACCCCTTTTTCCGTTATTTTTTCAATATAACGGTTCAGTTGTTCTAATGCCTTTTCTTCTGCTTCTTCTTTTGTATACTTTTTTGTTACTTGATTATAACCTAGAAACTCTTTTTTAATCCATTTCACAGGAAGATAAAAGGAATTATTAAGCTTCCAATAATTCTCATCCATAATTATATCATATTTATCTGTGGAATTGAATTTTTTTAATGGATTCCAGACAAAAAATTTTTTATCAAACATAGAGATTCCATAAACCTTAAAATTCTCTTGATTATATTCTTTATCTATGTATTTCATTGAAAATGAGTTCTTATACTCATAATTGGTTCGAAGGACAATATCAGCATCGGAAACTACAGGCTCTTTGTTTAACAGTATTCCATTGTCGCCCATGATATCAATGATGCCAGATACTAAAATATCACCTTTTTTCACCTGAGCACCAACTTGAACCATCGGTGTTCCTACTCTGGTTATCATCGAGGTAATCTTGCCATCTCTCGTTGCTACGATGTGACAAGGTTTATTCTTTTGTTGATAGGGCGCTGGCATATTGGTCTCTGTTATTTTTATTAATAGTCTAGTTCCCTTAATTTCAGCAGAAACCCAACCAATGTCAACATATTCTTTACGTATTTGTTCTTCAATTTTCTGACAGTTTATTTTTCCTTTTCTAGTCCCAACAGAAACATCAATACTATTTAAGTACTTTATAATTGCTTCTTCTGTATGGGTATATTGGCCAGATACACCTATGTTCCAGATGTACTGGGATAACATGTATAAAATAATTCCAAACGCTGCAATTCCTATTAGCAGACCTTTTCTCTTTTTATATTTATGAATATAAAATGGAAGTCCAAACCTTCGTAAAACAATTGGCCTAGTTTTGGTTTTTCTCGCCACAGGTCTTAATTGTTTAAACCCATTAATACTAATAAAAAACACATAGCCATCTTCCACTTTGCGAAGATTCCATAATAGTATTTTTCTACTACTGCATAGGTTAATAAAACGTTCCGGAGAATACCCTTTAATCTTAACATATAGGTATCCCTGAAACCATTTCAAAAAATGTATTAGCACACAATAACCTCCTCCAATTCTCTTATCATGAGCAATAACGAATATTACATATTCTTCCTGAAATTCTCATTTCATCATCGGTTAAATAATCAATATTCAATTCCGTTCCTTCAATATGGATTCTGCATAGTTTTGTCTGTACACGAATTAAGTTACCTGTATACTCAATAATTCCTTTATAATTTTCTAAACAGATTTGATTTTTTCCTGTCACAGTTAGAATAGGAGCTCCTGCTAACACATCAGAAGGAAGTTTTAAGTTATTAGAAATTACTTCTAGATAGGAATCTTTTTCAGATTCAGACCTTTTTTTATTCTTTTTCGGAAACTGGCTATAGATATTTTTTGCATTTTGTTGCTTGTATTTCTTATGATTCGATTTTATTTTCTGAACCATAGTACCACCTCATTTATGATGCTATTATTATTATATGAAGTATTGCCTCTTATATGCCCTGAAACAATACAAACGCAAAAAACCCTTAATCAATCTCTTGATTAAGGGTTTGTACTTGTTCACACAATATTCAACGATAGAAAGCACGCTCTGCGAACTTTCTATTGTCATCAATAAAATAATTATTGGAATTTACGTTTACGAGCAGCTTCTGATTTCTTCTTGCGTCTTACGCTTGGTTTTTCATAATGCTCTCTTTTACGAATCTCTTGTTGGATACCTGCTTTAGCACAGTTTCTTTTGAATCTGCGTAGAGCACTATCTAATGTTTCATTATCTTTTACAATTACATTTGACATAGTCTCACACCTAACCTCCCTCCAGTTGTGTATTGTGCCTATACAACTGTTTGGGTATTTTTTGAATAGCACTACATAGATTATAGCATAAATTTTTATTTCGTCAACTATTTTTTCATGTTTTATGCCAATTTTATTATAACCAAAATAGTTGCATCCTATTTTGTCTTAATTAATTTGATTTTCAACAGCAGATACTACTTTTTCAATTGCTGCATCAATACCTGCAGGGTTCTTACCACCGGCCTGTGCCATATTTGGACGACCACCACCGCCACCGCCTACTAAAACGGCGATTTCTTTAATCAAATTACCTGCATGAGCTCCTTTTGCCATTGCATCATCTGTTGCCATAGCTAGTAAGCTAACTTTATCTTCTATAGCAGATGCCAATACAATCACTCCGCTACCTAATTTTTCTTTTAATTGATCTCCAAGGTTACGTAAACCATTCATATCAACATCTGCTACTTTTGTTGCAAGAACTTTAACACCTTTTACATCAATTACTTTATCCATTACATCGCCAAGAGCATCTTTAGCAAGTTTGTTCTTAAGCTTTTCATTTTCTGATTGTAAAGATTTAATTTCTTCCTGCATGGATTCAATCTTTTTCACAAGTAACGCTGGTTCTGCTTTTGCAGCTTTTGCTGCATTGTGAAGTTCTGTTTCCATGTTTTTATAATAATCAAATGCGCCATTGGAAGTAAGTGCCTCAATACGTCTAACACCTGCCGCAATTCCTGCTTCGGATACAATCTTAAATGCTGTAATAGAAGCTGTATTGGCTACATGAGTACCACCGCATAGTTCTGTACTAAAATCACCCATTTGAACAACGCGTACAGAATCACCGTATTTTTCACCAAACAATGCCATAGCGCCTGTTTTCTTCGCTTCTTCTAATGTCATTTCTTTGGTCACTACCGTTAAACCTTCTGCAATTTCTTTATTAACAATCTCTTCCACCTTAGCTATTTCATCTGCAGTTAATGCTGAGAAATGTGTAAAGTCAAAACGAAGTTTATCTTGATCTACTAAAGATCCTGCCTGTTCTACATGAGCACCAATTACCATACGTAATGCTTTTTGTAACAGATGAGTTGCACTATGGTTTTTACCAGTTGCGGATCTTCTTCTTTCATCTACAACTAAAGTAACGTTTTCACCAACTTTTAAGATACCTTCTACAACCGTACCAACATGTCCAATCTTTCCGCCCTGTAATTTAATCGTGTCTTCCACTTCAAATTTGGCGTTGCTTGTCTGTATAATACCCGCATCAGCCATCTGTCCACCCATTGTAGCATAAAAAGGTGTTTCGTCTACAATGATGGTTCCCGTCTGACCAGATACTAATTCTTCCACTAAATCAGTTTCTGTTGTTAATACGGTAATCTTTGATGTATGTGTTAATCTATCATATCCTACAAACTGAGAAGTGATAGCTGGATCTATGGATTGATATACTGTAACAGCAGCACCCATATAATTTGTTACCGCACGAGCACTTCTTGCTGTTTCTCTTTGTACATTCATGGCTTTCTGGAATCCTTCTTCGTCAACTTGAATTCCTTTTTCTTCCAAGATCTCTTTTGTAAGATCAAGAGGGAATCCATAAGTATCATAAAGCTTGAAGGCATCCTCACCTGATAATTCTTTTTTACCTTCTTTTGTGAGTGTTTCTTCTAATTCAGCTAATATACTTAATCCTTGATCAATTGTTTTATAGAAATTATCTTCTTCAATGGTAAGAAGTTTTAAAATATATTCTTTTTTATCTTCTAATTCCGGATATCCATCTTTTGATTCAGCAATAACAGTTGTACTTAATTTTGCCAAGAATCTTTCCTTGATACCAAGTAATCTACCATGACGAGCCGCACGTCTTAATAATCTACGAAGAACATATCCTCTACCTTCATTGGATGGAATAATACCATCTGAAATCATAAAGGTTACAGAACGAATATGGTCAGTTATTAGACGGATAGAAATATCTGTCTTAGGGTCTTTTTTATAGGTTACACCAGCAACTTCACATACTTTGTCACGAAGTGCTTTAATGGTATCTACGTCAAAAATAGAATCAACATCTTGAACCACAACTGCAAGACGTTCAAGTCCCATACCGGTATCAATATTTTTCTGATCTAATTCTGTATAATTGTTATTACCATCATTATCAAACTGAGTAAATACGTTATTCCATACTTCAATATAACGATCACATTCACAGCCTACCGTACAACCTGATTCACCACAACCGTATTTCTCACCACGGTCGTAATAAATCTCAGAACAAGGACCACA
>JAEZUR010000041.1 GCA_023420935.1 Bacillota bacterium
AACTCCATTTTTGCTTATGATATCTGCGATAGGTAATAGGAACTTTCTAGGATGAAACTGTGCTTGATTTTCGAAGCGAATAGCTGCTTTGATTGGAAATGGCAGGGGGATTTTTTCTAAATAGGTAGCTTTGATTCCTAAGGAGCTGGCAGCGGAAACTTCGTCCTGAATTCGATTTATATAGTTGTCTTGAAGGGTATAGTCATAAGCAGATTGAGCAACGAACTCACAGGATATTTTGTGTTCTTCTATGGTTTTTTCAATCATCCGAATTGCTGTTTCATTTGCATCTGCATATTGTTTGGCATACTCTTCACTGATTTGGCTTTTTATCTTATGATAAATTAAGCCATGCTGCGATGTTATTTTGGCAGTGGTATGGCCAGTAGTCCCTTGAAGAATCTGATCTGCTTCTAATACAGCAATGTTAAGACCTGGTACATTCAATTGGTAAGCGGTGAAAATTCCAGTGATTCCGCCTCCAACAATGGCAATATCTACATGGATATCTTCCATTAAGGTGGGATATTCTGGTTGACGAGTGGAAGCAATCCAATAAGATTGTGTTGGTTCCTTGAATTCTGTTTTGGTGGATGTATTCATAATAAAATCTCCTTTAAGTTCTTGGCATATGAAGGAAAATATTTTAGAAAATGGTGGCAAATGTAGTAGCATTATCATAATATATGGCATAGTATAAGTGATTGTAAGGAGAATTATACGATGCTTTCTAAGATGGACTATGTTCGTCAGTCACTGGAATTACATTTGTTTTTCGCAAGAATTATGAAAGAACATTCATTTTTTTTGCAGTTAGGGTTTACACCAAGGGACATTAATTTCACAAAACGTGCAGATGAATTTAGACGGGAGTTTGATAGATTGTTAGCTGAGGTTGTATCTATATCCAATGGAGTTGTTTGTCCCTGTGTTATTCAATCTGGAGAAATAATAACACCATATACACTGAAAGCTGAAATGGCTTCTGCCTTCTATACAAACGTTAATATTCCAACAGAAATAACACAAGCAGAGGCTGGATTAATGGGAGCAGAAGAAAATGAGGATAATATGATGCTAGAGCAAAATGTATATATTATTAACGAAAAGGCTATGGAATTAGTGAGCCAATTAATACAATTTAAATCGATTATCATGTCTAATGTATTATCATGCAATATGTTTACAGTCAATTATCCATTATTAATTGATCATATTCTAAGAGAAGCAAAATTCTACTTGCTTATGATACAGAGACTGCAAAGTAGAGAAAATATGGACATGGAAAAGGAAGCATTGGAACACGAAATGTTTTGGAATAGAATTATGGCAGAACATTCTAAATTTATTCGTGGCCTCCTTGATCCAACAGAGGAGCAATTAATTGAAATGGCAAATAATTTCGGTAATGAATTTGATCAATTAACTGCAGAATCTGAAGCTGCAATGGATATGACGATTCCACTAGACAAATTGACAGAAGATAGCTTGAATGCAACGATTGCTATTCAAGAATTTAAGACCCAAGGAACACAAGGTTTAATTGAGTGTAAGGTAAAATCTATTATCATTCCTTTATTGGGTGATCATACACTTCGTGAAGCCAATCATTATCTAAGACTTTTAAATATGTTTAGTCATAATATTTGATCCGTATGATAGAACAATATGATGCATGAGGCTGTTTCGGCAGCCTCTAATTTTTTAATTATATATCTAAAAGATATAAAAATAAATTGACATTTTGTTTCGTGTGCCTTATGATAAATATATCTAAAAGATATAAATTTAGAAACGAGGCGGACTAATTGAAGAAAAAAACAAGGTTTGTGTTACTTGGTCTTTTGCGAGAGGAAGAACTAACAGGTTATGAAATGAAGAAACTCATTGATATACGTATGTCATTTTTTTGGAATGAAAGTTATGGGCAAATCTATCCGGAGTTAAATTCCTTGTTAAAGGATGGCTTCATTGAGGAAGTAAAGTGTGAGAATCGAGACTCTAAAAGAGAAAAAGTAAAATACAGAATTACAAAAAGGGGAGAAGAGGAATTTCATAATTGGATGGTAGCAGAAAATGAAAAAGATACCATACGTAGCGAATTTTTATTAAAGATGTTTCTCTCAACCAATCAAAACAAAGAAGAAATGTCCCATCATCTAGAAGCATTTTTGTTGCAGATAAAAAGTCAGTTAGATCTATTTTTGTTGTTTGATCAGCAAGTTAGGGCTGTATATGATTTGCATCAAAATCATCAACAAACATTAGATGTATTGGAATTAGGTATCAGACAATCCCAGCTTTATCTTGACTGGGGAGAAAAGAAACTTAAGGTTCTAAAAGATAAGACCAAAGATGAGCAGGTATTGAAAGGAGATACAATTGATGAAAAGACAAAAAATTAGAAAATTAATTATACTAGTAGCAATGTTACTATTCCCCATTACTATTTATTATTTCTCACCTTATGTTATTATCCAAGGAGCACTAGAAGGAGTTATTACAGGAAGTTTCATTGTATTTACAACTATGTTTATAAGTTCTCTCTTCTTTGGTAGAATAATATGTGCGTATGTTTGTCCAGCAGGTGGCATACAAGAATGTGCTTCCTTAATAAACGATAATAATCCAAAACAGGGTTGGAGAAATAATATAAAATACGTAATTTGGGTAATATGGATATTAGGAGTAATTACAAGTTTTGTGGTATCTGGTTTTACTATGGTATTGTATTCTTAATTTTTGTACCTTCCGTGCTTTTTGGAAAACGAATTTTCTGCCATTATCTTTGTTGGATGGCTCCATTTATGGTAATAGGCGATAAAATACGCAATAAATTACATATAAAAGGATTACGCCTGGAGTCGGAAAAGGAGAAGTGTATAAGCTGTAAAATCTGTGACAAACATTGTCCGATGAGTTTATCTGTTTGTGAGAACGTCCAGAACCAGCAGTTAAATGATAGTGAATGTATTCTCTGTGGTGCATGTATTGACAGTTGTCCCAAACGTGTTATCAAGTATAAATTTTAGAAGAGTGGTTCCTGTAAAAGTAGCGTTTCTATATCATGGTATAGGAACGCTTTTTCGTTTATGGAATAGAAAGTCGTATGGCGAGTATTCTATCGTTGGATTGGTAATTTAATTATGTTATATGTTGCATTTGTCATTGAAAATAACTGTTGATTATAGGTTGTAATATTCCATATACCTGTACCAACTAAATCATACTCTATGACAACTTCATCCAAAGCCTTTATACTTCTTGCATCTATAAACCATACTTTATGGTTTTCAGCAATTTTTGTGGAAGATCTTATGTATTCAAAAAAAGGAGTTTGAGATTCATTATCTAATAAGATTGTTGCATTTTGATCATTAGCTAATACTAATGTAGAGTTAAGTGACATTAAATTAGCTTTGGAACCAGGTATAAAAGGAATAACCCAATCATATCCAATAACGGGTTTACCTAAGGAGATAAATTTAGGTGAAACTTTACTTGTAACATGCTCTATAAAAGGTCTTATTAAGGAAATATTACTTATAGGTGAAGGAGGAAGCTTTTGCATCGTCCAAATATTTTGTAAGAAAATAATCCTATCTACTATGAGACTTAGACTATTATAATCAATGTTTTCATGAATCGAAAAATCAGGGCTTATAGTAATCATAAAAGTATATCCTTCATTTCTTAACTTCTTTGATAACTCCGAAAAGAAATTTAGGTACAAACTCTGATTGTACTCAGAGATACTACTTATTAAAAAATTAACCCCTAAAAATTGTTTGGATTTTATTATTTGAAGTATCTCATTAATCAATTTACCTTGCAATTTATTATCTAGTAATAACTTATACACAAACTCTACATTAATATCGCCTGTTTGAGATAGTGCTGAAATCATTAATAAAGGTATTGTACGATATTGTTTGGCCATTCTAATAATATTTGTATCATCTCCATAACTAGTTATACCCGCAATATCAGTTATTTGATAATTATATATAGATAAGAATGTCAAGTAAGGTAAGGATCTAGTCAGTATATCCTTGCTTAAAAATGCATTAGTATAGCCATTAACTTGTACATCCCGAATTGTATTAAAACTTATTACTAAAGATTCACCTTGATAGATATTTTTTCTATCATATAAAAAGGGATTATTTCGTATTAATTGCATTTTAGATATTCCATTATTAAAAGCTATTTTACTTAATGTATCACCTTGCTTTACGATATAAGTGCTTTTTGGATTCAGGATAACTATAGATTGACCAATAACTAAGGAATAAGGATTAACTAAACCATTATCACTGATCATTCTTTCAACGGTAATGTCATATTTATTTGCTATAGACTCAATATCATCACCTTGTTGAACGATATATATCTCCATAAGAAAATCCTCTTATAAGACATTTAATTATAGTATATGGTGAAATAAAATATTATGTTCATAAGCTTAGCAACGGACAGCCATGTTACAGCACGTTTACTTATCGTTTACTATGTGATAAGCTTTCATTAACAACAAATTATTTAATTCAAAACTATGTTGATGTAAGGAGGTTCCAAAATGTGTACAAGCTTTGCAGTATACAGTCAAGAAAAAGCTATTTATGGTATGAATTTTGATGCTGAAGATATTGATTTAAAACTAAAGATTAATAGTTATAATGATAAAAACATATTTTACTTTTCAGGTTTAATGGGTAATATATACAGGAATATTGCTGGTGTTAATAGTGAGGGTCTTTTTATCTGTACTCAAGCAGTAGAATATAGTCATGGTTTTAAATCAAGTTGTAACGAAAATGACTGGTTTGCTTTTGATATTTTTGATGAGGCGTTAAAGAAAACAAGAAAAACATCTGAATTTTTTGAAATTCTTAATAAAAGAGTAATCTCGTATCCTAGAAATCCATTATTCCCAGATTTAGGGCTACATACGATTATCGCTGATAAAAGTGGTGATGCATTTATTCTGGAAGAAGGAAATGATACAAATATAGTAAGTCCTTGTCATAATGATTTTATTATTATGACTAATTTTCCAAATGGGGATTTTAAGGAAGCAAAATATAATAAAGTATATGGTATAGGTGCTGATAGATATATTTGTGCTCATGAATATATTCATAATAATATTCATAGCTTTGGATTAAATGAAGCCTTTGAAGTTTTAAGTAGAACTAGTCAGGAGGATACTCTGTGTTCAATAGTATATGAACCATTAAAAAATGAAATTTATATTAGTTTTAAAAAAGATTTAAGAAAAAAATGGAAGATTTCTATTATGGAAAAAACAATCCAATCATTGGATGGATTTTTAAGCAATAATAAAATTCAATTTACAGATGATGAAATATTTGTGAAGGATCTTATTAGCTTATATTAGTGAAAACTATTGAAATAAAGAAGATGTTGAAGTTGTGTTTTTCGTGGCGTAAAATTCTTGTTGTCATTTATGCAACCAAGTTACTGCAGCCAATACAAAAACCCTAATTTTACTGGGTTTTTGTATTGGCTGCAAACGGTTTTATTTCATGACCATATAAGACATTATCAATAACACAGCGATACCGGCTATCGGTACCTTAGATGCTTTGCTATGTAATAATTTAATGTTATCATTCTTATTCATATACATTAACTCTATTTTATCAATAAAACTTATAAAAAATTGGCATAATAACTTATTAATTATAAGATTTTATTTTCATAACATTCAATAGAGTTAAGGAGTGTAAAAATGAATACAACTGAACATATAACGAATAAAGGACAAGTTACATCCCGTATTCCTAATAGTTTAATCAATGAAAAATCACCCTATCTTTTACAGCACGCATATAACCCTGTGAAATGGTATCCTTGGGGACAGGAAGCTTTCGAACTTGCCAAAAGAGAAAACAAACCAATCTTTCTGAGTATCGGCTATTCTACTTGTCACTGGTGCCATGTGATGGAGCGGGAAAGTTTTGAAGATGAACAGGTAGCAGAAGCTTTAAACAATTCCTTTATTTCTATTAAGGTGGATCGAGAAGAAAGACCAGATATTGATCATATCTATATGAATGTGTGCCAAGCACTTACTGGTAGTGGTGGATGGCCTCTTACCATATTTATGGACGCAGATAAAAAACCATTTTTTGCAGGTACTTACTTTCCTAAAACAGATCGGCTAGGAATGCAGGGATTATTATCTCTACTTCAAAATGTAAAAAAAGCTTGGTCTGGAAATCCAGAGTACCTAAAACGATCTAGCAAACAAATTATGGAGTTAATTCATAGAGAGGAAGAAGAACAACAAAGCGAAACGAAGCTTGACTTAGTCCAGGCTGCTTTTGCTGGATTTCAAGCTGATATGGATTATGAGTATGGAGGGTTTGGAGGTGCTCCTAAGTTTCCAACTCCTCATAATCTGTTTTTTCTGTTGCGCTACTGGTATAAAACGAAAGAGGAATCCGCATTATATATGGTTGACAAGACCTTAGAATCTATGTATAAGGGTGGCATTTTTGATCACATAGGTTATGGTTTTAGTCGTTATTCCATAGACGAGCAATGGCTTGTACCACATTTTGAGAAAATGCTTTATGATAATGCACTGTTATCCATTGCTTATCTAGAAACATATCAAATTACAGGAAAACAAACTTATGCTAAGGTAGCACAACAGATTTTTACCTATGTTTTACGTGATATGACTTCAGCAGAAGGTGGATTTTACTCAGCTGAAGATGCTGATTCTGAAGGTGTGGAAGGTAAGTTTTATCTTTGGAGTGTAGATGAAATAAAGGAAGTGTTAAAAGGATCAGAAGCTGACCAATTTTGTAAGATATTTGACATAACAACAGAAGGTAATTTTGAAAGTAAAAATATTCTAAATATGTTAAAAACGGATTATCCCAATTGGAATGACGAATTTATAAATCAGTGTAGAGATAAATTATTTGATATACGGACACAGAGAATTCATCCACATAAGGATGATAAAATATTAACTTCATGGAATGGTTTAATGATTGCTGCTTTAGCAATTGGCGGGAAGTTACTACATTGTAAAGATTATATTACGGCAGCAGAACGTGCAGTATCATTTGTGAACACGAATATGATTCGAGAAGATGGAAGATTACTCGCTAGATATCGTGATGGAGAAGCCGCATTTCCGGGATATATTGATGATTATGCGTTTTTGATCTGGGGGTTAATTGAATTATATGAGACAACGTTCAAACCAGATTATTTAAAACAGGCAGTGGAACTTAATAAAGATTTATTATACTATTTTTGGGACAGTAAGAATGGCGGATTATATGTATACGGTAGTGATGGAGAGCAATTGATTACTAGACCAAAAGAAGTCTATGACGGAGCAACACCGTCAGGAAATTCTGTATCCGCATTAAATTTTTTACGTTTAGCAAGATTAACCGGTAACTATGAACTGGAAGAGTATGCTCATAAAATTTTAGGAAGATTTCGTAACACCATTGCAAATTATCCCAAGGGATACTCCTATGCATTAATGGCATTATTATTTGCAGAGTCAGGTAGTAAAGAAGTGGTGATTATTACAGATAAAATAACAGACGAAGCGAAAGAAATGATTGATTCCGTTCAGGAGGAATTCAGCCCGTTTACAGTATCTTTGTTATACTCAAGTGAAAATGAGTCAATGAAAGAAGTAGCCCCTTTTATTTCACAATACCAAACTGTGAATGGTAAGCCTACTGCATATATATGTGAAAACTTTTCATGCCATGCTCCTGTGACGGACCGTGAATTATTAATAAGAACATTACATGTAGTTGAGAATATCCCAAATGTATAGCAAATTATTACAATTAATATGGAGGACGAAAAATGAAAATTAGAAAACAAATGATCTGTGATAGAAGAAATATAGAAAGTAGTCCTTTGCTATTATTAGAAGGCTATAACTTTATATCAAAGAGATGTCGTAAATATGGTACAAATGTATTTCAGACGCGTTTATTATGTCATAAAGTAATCTGTATGAAGGGTGCTGATGCAGCAAAACTTTTTTATGATGAAAGGTATTTCAAAAGAAAAGGCGTTGCTCCCAAAATGATTCAGAAAACGTTATTTGGTCAGCATGGAGTGCAAGGCTTGGATGGGATGGAACATAAACAAAGAAAGCAGATGTTTATGTCTATTATGACTCCAGAGAATATGGAGCTACTAACTAAAATCACCAAAGAAAAATGGGAATTTTATAGTCAAAGATGGGAAAACGAGGGAAACATTCTATTGTTTGACCAAGTACAAGAAATCATGACAAAGGTTGCTTGTGAATGGGCTGGAGTATCAATCAAAGAGAGTGATATTCAATTAAGAGCAGATGATTTTGGTAAGATGGTGGATGGATTCGGATCATTTGGCTGTCGATATTTCATGGGTAAATGTGCTAGAAATCGTACAGAAATATGGATAAAAGATATCATCAAGCAGATACGTTCCAATAAGATTAAACCAGATAAAACTAGTGCTGCCTATACGATTGCCTGGAATTATGATGTGAATGGAGAACTTCTAAACGCTCAGATTGCAGCAGTAGAATTAATTAATATTATCAGGCCAATCGTAGCCATAGCCACTTATATAACATTTGGAGCATTGGCCATGTACCGATACCCAAGATGTCTTAGAAAATTACAAACAAAGGATGATGCGTATCCACTTATGTTTATACAAGAAGTACGAAGATATTATCCCTTTGCACCATTTGTGGGAGCACGCGTGAAAAAAAGTTTCTATTGGAAAAACATTTACTTTAAGCGGGGTATGATTGCGCTCTTTGACATTTATGGAACCAATCATGACCCAAGATATTGGGAATGGCCAAATAAATTTCATCCAGAAAGATTCGCCAATAAAAAAGACAATTTATATGCATTTGTACCCCAAGGCGGAGGCAATCCACACCAGGGTCATCGCTGTGCAGGTGAATTAGTAACCATCAATATTATGAAAGAAAGTCTATTATTTTTGGCAAACAAATTGGAATATAGAGTTCCAAAACAAAACTTAAATTATTGTTTAAGAAGAATTCCTACCCTGCCAAGAAGTAGATTTAGGATAACGCAGATTCGGATAAAATAAGCTTATTAGATTTAAAGTTAATAATTGGATTTTGCTTCTCTATCGCTTATAATATTTATAAGATAAGGAGGAGAGTACACATCTATGAAAAGGAAATTAATCAATTTATTGTTTGGTTTAATAGTGGTAATCAGTATTGCTGGTTGTAAAAACAAAGGAATTAGTGTATTGGATGAACAAACTCCTACTCAATCCATTCAACCAGAAGTGACAGAACAAACAGCTGTAACCAATACCTACCAACCAGAAGAAAACTATGTGATCGAAGCACAAACTTATGAAAAAGATTTAGTTAAATTAATTTATCCTAAGATTATTAACTTGAGTAATAAAACTCTGGAAGAGCAATGTAATGAAATATTGGAGAGTTACGCCATGGGTGATATACAGAATTTTGGAACGGAAGATACGTATGAATTAGCCTATGAAGTAACAACGCAAACAAAGGATATGATATCAATTATTCTTAGGGGTTACATTAATTTCAAACAATCTGCTCATCCAAGTGTTGTAGTCTATACTCTTAATGTTGACTTAACAAAAGGTAAAATAATACGTTTAGCCAATGTAAAAGATGTAAATGAATTAGCTAAAATATTATATAGTAAAAAGGGTTATAAAATTTGTGATAGTGATGGAAATGAGGTAGAGGATGAATGGAAATCATCTGTATGGGATTTCTTATCACAGTATACGGAAGAATCTCTTGCAGATGAGCTTAGAACTTATGATGTGGATAGTAAAGAAGATATTGGTACGTTAGGATATTCTTATTATAAAGATGATCATTTATATATTTGTATGAGCGTACCACATGTAATGGGAGATGTTATTATTTTTATGATGGAATAATTCGGGATGGGATTTGGCTTTTGCAAACTAGATTATAGTAATGCAGAAGCCATTTTTTTGATTGTTGAGTCAAGTGTTGAACCATTTTATCACTTTTATTTAAAAAGATTGACTTTTAGTGCACTTTAGGGTTTAAAATATGACCAGTGGAGATATTTAATAAATATTCTACAATTAAGGAGGGTTTACATTATGAATAAATACGCATTGGTTACTGGATGTGACCACGGTTTAGGGTATGCGTTGGTAGTCAAGTTAATAACTGAAGGTTATATTGTATTTGCTGGCTGTTATTTTAATTCCTTTGAACATTTTCAGCCTTATAAAGAACAATATAAGGATAATCTTCATTTGTTTTGTTTAGATATATCAGATACTCAGAGTGTTTTAAAAGTAAAGGAATATATTGCCACGCAAACTGATTACATAGATATACTAATTAATAATGCTGGGATACTTGGAGATATTGAAGATACCATTGAAGACCAATTAGATTTTGATGCGATAGAACAGGTAATTCGTGTAAATGCAATTGGTACACTGAAGGTCACGAACACATTATTTCCTTACTTGCGAAATGGTAATGGGAAGTTGATATTAACCATATCTTCAGAAGCAGGAAGCATCGAAGATTGTAATCGAGAATCTTGGTTTGGCTATTGTATGTCTAAAACAGCTATTAATATGGAATCTGCTCTGATTCAAAATAAATTTTATAAATACAATGGACAAGTGATGGTGGTACATCCTGGATGGATGAAAACTTATATGAGAGGTAAATTAGATGAAAATGCAGAAATAACTCCGGAGTATTCAGCAGAATGCATTTGGAAGTTAATAGAGAATAGGATAATGTATAAAAGCGAAAAGCCAGTCTATCTTGACTATAAAGGAAATAAATTAAATTGGTAGGAGGAATTTAAGATGGAACAGAAGAAAAGAATACTTATATTAGGCGATAATCTAGATGCACCATATCATCCTTTACATGGAGTGGATGAGCAATTCAAAATAATATTAGGTTACGATTATACACTCGAGTTTAGTGATGAATATTTAAATATTGATATAGATACCATGAATTCATTCAGCATGATTCTATCCTATATTGATTGTTGGAACAAAGCTTTAAATGTTGGTTTTTCAGCTGCTCTTACTACATATGTTACAAATGGTGGCTCACTTCTGATCATTCATAATGGGATTTCAATCCAAAGTAAATACGAATTGGCTCAGTTACTGGGTGCAAAGTTTCTAAATCATCCAGAGCGATGTAATTTGACCTATACAGACTTTAACCAAGAACATCCGATTATGAAAGGGACTGCCTCGTTTGAATTATTTGAGGAACCATATCAGTTTGAATTTGATCCATTTACAGAAAAAGAAATCTTATTTTATTATACTTACGAAAATAAGAAAATTCCTGCTGCATGGGCGCATGAGTATGGAAAGGGAAGAGTTGTTTACCTATCTCCAGGTCATGAGGCTATCATATTTGGTGATGAAAGCTACAGTAGAATTATTAAAAATAGTGCTTCGTGGTTAATAAAATAATTAAAACAGTAACATGTGAATGAAAAATGAGTAATCAATGCTATGTCAGATTGATTACTCATTTTTTATTTTAAAATATGCTTAAAATAAGTATTGACTTTTAAACAAAAACATATTATCATATGGAACATACAAATCCTATGGGAATAGTATAGAATAAATAAAAGGAGATGTATAATGTTCAATTGGAAGCAATATAATGCAATCAAAGGATTAATACATATCAGACCTTATCAAAATCTTAGAAAAGAGGTTGCATGATGAATATAGAATTTATACAAGAACACATACCACTTTATATTGATGCTGCATTGCTAACAGTAAGAATCGCCTTACTCGGTATTCTGTTTTCAACGATGGTCGGATTGATATGTAGCCTAATAAGATATTATAAAATCCCAATATTACATAGAATCATAGGAATTTATATTGAATTATCTAGGAACACACCGTTATTAATTCAATTGTTTTTTCTTTACTTCGGCTTACCAAAGCTTGGAATAATCTTAAGCTCGGAGACTTGTGCAATCGTAGGATTGGTTTTTCTTGGTGGAAGTTATATGTCAGAAGCTTTTCGAAGCGGTTTAGAAGCTGTATCAGAAACGCAAACAGAATCGGGACTCAGTTTAGGATTAACGAGACTACAAATACTTCGTTATATTACCCTACCCCAGGCAATCTCAACTTCCGTACCTGCATTTAGTGCAAATGTAATCTTCTTAATTAAGGAGACTTCTGTATTTAGTGCTGTTGCATTAGCTGATTTAATGTATGTAGCAAAAGACTTAATAGGCTTATATTATGAAACAGATGAAGCATTACTTTTATTAGTTATTGCATACGGCATTATTTTATTACCGATATCCATTCTGTTCAGTTTGATTGAGAGGAGGCTAAGATATGCAGGATTTGGGAATTGATGTTTTATTTCAAGGAAGAAATTTTATAAGGTTGTTAGAAGGGTTATGGGTAACTGTAAGAATTTCTTTAATTTCGGTAGCGATATCCGTTTTTCTTGGGGTTTTACTTGGAATGATAATGACATTGAAAAATCCAATCATTAAAATTACCACTCGCGCCTATCTAGAATTTATTCGTATTATGCCTCAATTGGTATTGTTGTTCCTAGTTTACTTCGGTTTAACAAAAGCTTTTCAGATACACCTTTCCGGTGAGATATCAGCAATCATTGTGTTTTCCTTATGGGGAACAGCGGAAATGGGTGATTTAGTTCGCAGTGCATTAATATCCATTCCAAAGCATCAATATGAGAGTGGGAAAGCCATTGGATTAACTACATTTCATATCTATTTATATATTATTATCCCACAGACCATTCAAAGATTGTTGCCACTTGCTATTAACTTGGTAACGAGAATGATCAAAACAACTTCGTTGGTTGTATTAATAGGTGTGGTTGAGATGGTGAAGGTTGGACAACAGATTATTGAGGCTACTAGATTATCCACACCATCTGCAGCGGTTTGGATCTATGGAGTTATCTTTTTCCTTTATTTCTTGGTATGTTATCCAATTTCATTGCTTTCTAATAAGTTGGAAAAAATATGGGTTATACAAAAGGAGGCAGTTAAATGAAAACGACGGAAAAAGTATTAGAGATTGCTCATATAAAGAAAAAATTCGGTGATAGTGTTATTTTAGATGATATTTCTCTAGATATACATAAAGGAGAAGTTGTTGTGGTATTAGGACCCTCTGGTTGTGGTAAGAGCACACTACTTCGATGTATCAATGGGCTGGAGCAGATTCAAGATGGAGAAATTTATTTAGATCAAGATATCATCAGCAATCAGTCCAAAAGTATGCACTTAGTGAGACAGAAAATAGGAATGGTGTTTCAAAGCTATGATCTATTTCCACACATGACTATTTTAGATAATATTTTATTAGGGCCGCTAAAAGCCCAAGGAAGAGACAAAAAAGAAGTGACGAAAGAGGCCGAGGAACTTCTTAAGAGAGTAGGACTTTTGGATAAGAGAGATGTATATCCAAGACAACTCTCAGGTGGCCAAAAGCAAAGAGCAGCTATCGTCAGAGCATTGTGTATGCATCCAGAAGTAATGCTATTTGACGAGGTAACGGCAGCACTAGACCCAGAGATGGTTCGTGAGGTGCTAGATGTAATGTTGGAATTAGCCAAAGAAGGAAGTACCATGATTATAGTGACCCATGAAATGCAGTTTGCACGTGCGATAGCTGACCGTATTATATTCTTAGATCATGGAAAAGTGGTAGAAGAAAGCGAACCAAGCGAATTCTTCACCAATCCTAAGACCGAAAGAGCAAAACAATTTTTAAATATTTTCGAGTTTGATGCTGTATAACAGTTTCAATAAAGATGGATGAATCTAAATCAAATAATAAAATAAATATGGGTAGCCCCCAGGAAAAGAGGAGTAATTATGAAGAAATTAAGCAAACTAGTAGTACTATTGTTAAGTCTTACCTTAGTGGTAGCAGGTCTTAGCGCATGCCAAAGCAATAAGAAAGTAGATTCAACAAATGCAAACGAGGGTACCAAGGCAACGAACGAAGCTTCAACTGGTACAGCTCGTACTTTAGAAGAGATAAAAGAAAGTGGCAAAGTTGTAATTGGTGTATTTAGTGATAAGAAACCGTTTGGATATGTAGATGAAAATGGAGATTTTCAAGGTTATGATGTTTACTTTGGTAATCGTATTGCAAAAGATCTTGGCGTAGAAGTAGAATATGTTGCGGTTGAAGCAGCAAGTCGTGTAGAATACTTAGTAACAGCTAAAGTTGATATTATCTTAGCTAATTTTACTGTAACACCAGAGCGTGCAGAACAGGTAGATTTTGCACTTCCTTATATGAAAGTAGCACTTGGCGTTGTTTCACCAGATAATGCATTAATTACAGATGCATCACAGTTAAATGGTAAAACGCTAATTGTAAGTAAAGGCACTACAGCAGAAACATATTTTACAGAAAATTATCCAGATGTTAAATTATTAAAATTTGACCAATACAGTGAAGCGTATAATGCACTATTAGATGGTCGTGGAGATGCATTTTCCACGGATAATACAGAAGTGTTAGCTTGGGCATTAGAAAATAAAGGATTTTCCGTTGGAGTAGAATCATTAGGAAATCTTGATACCATTGCAGCAGCAGTTCAAAAAGGAAACACAGAATTATTAAATTGGTTAAACGACGAAATCAAAACATTAGGAGAAGAAAAATTCTTCCATGCAGACTATGATGCAACCCTAGCACCTGTTTATGGTGATGCTGCATCCCCTGATAACTTAGTTGTTGAAGGTGGAATCGTAGAATAATAAAAATTTCTATGTAATAAAGAGGTTGGTGGCAATAGGAATTGCCACCAACCTCCTTCTACTTGTATTATAGTAATAAAAAAAGTTCATTTCTATTCCGATTTCAGTATATCGAATGAGTTATATATATTTAGTCTTCCGTAACCCCAGTCTTTATTGGGATAAGTGATATTTGCATTTCGAATTGCCCCTCTTATTAGGAATCTTTTAATTTCAACTGTGGTAATACCTTTAAAATTTCCTTTCACAATACCCCATTCAAGCATGAGTGCTGTTATTCCTGTGGTGTGGGCAGCAGCTGCACTTGTACCTGTTACACTGCTATAACCATGTTCCAACGTAGGGCTTATAATATTCACCCCTGGAGCTGCTAACTCAGGTTTAATATTATTGGTTATACTATATCCTCTTCCAGCATTTTGATACAAAGTATTATTATCGTGATTATATGCGGTGACTGTAATGGGGAGTATGGAATTACCAGGTGATGTTATAGTTGTATAAGGGTCTGCGTCCAAGAAGTAGGTATTAGGTGATATGAAATTATCTGCGGGTAGCCATATATTAAAACTTCCTTGCAAATCACCACTTCCATAAATATTAAATTGCCATATCCCTTCTGCAGGGCTGCGAAAACGAAGAAGAATTAATTGTACTCCTCGTTCGGTTTCTACTGTTTGATAGTCAATCAATATGATAGTGCCTTCAAAAATAAAGGATACTTCTCGATTAAGAATAAGACTAGTTTCTATTTTGGGTATAAGTTCACCAGATGGTGAAATGATACTAAGGGTATAGGGTCCAGGCGCTGTACCCCATATCTCCATAGTAAATCCCTGTTCCTCTTTCCCAATATTTAATTTTACATTTTTAAAGCCTATTTTAGGATCAATTGTACTAAAAAAATGCCTTCTGGAAAGCCCTTCATTTCCACCAGCTACGGTAATACAAACACCTGGAAAATCCCCAGCCACAGATAAAAGAGATGCTAAGGCGCCTCTGCCATCGTGATTACCCTGAGAGCTACCTAAACCTATGCAGATAGCGATCGGTCTATTTAGAGATCTTGCATATCTTGTTAAATATTGTACACCCCACATGATATCATTTTCTTGGTAACAGGGAACATCATCAGGAATGGAGAAAAAATTTCTTAAAATAGTTTTTGCTTGTTTTAACTTTACTACAATTAGTTCAGAATCCGGTGCCACACCACTAAAAGGAATGTCTTTTAGTTCAGAACCAGCAGAGATACCAGCTAACATGGTTCCATGGCCTATTTCATCTTTAGAAGGAACTATGTCATATGGATTAGCAATTGATAAAGCATGATTGATTTGTTCCATATTATATACAGTGCCATAATAGGTAGGGTCTCCATAAACAATACCTTCACCATATACACCACCATCGGGATATTGATCTTTACTATCAATTGTTTGATCCCATATGGAAATGATTCTACTTGTTCCATCAGAATGTAAAAATGCTGGATTCGTATAATCTATTCCTGTATCAACAATACCAACCAAGACACCCTGGCCTCTTAATTTGAACGTGGGGAGATTTCGAATTGTATTTACTCCGGATGCTTCTAAACTGGATTCACTAACTAACCCATAGCAGGTAGGCAGTGCTGAGTAACCAAATAAGCTCAAGCTTCGTCCAGTAATTTTTGCTGTTTCAACATAAGCAACGGCAAACCTATTATTCATGATATGTATGGTATCATTTTTGAATTTATCGAGTTGTGAAATATTTTGATTATATTCAAATAACAAATCAGAATACTCATTACTGGTTATTTTATACTTATCATCAGGAGTCATTAAACATCACCTTTCTTCTTTATTCTATAGTTTGGATTTTAGATTTTCAAAAATATTAAATATGTCTAGAATGCCATAACCCCAATCTCTGTTTGGATATAGGATTGTTCCGGAACGTTTCGCTCCTCGGATCATAAGGTTTTTCAAAGTTAATGTTGACATGTTACTCATGTTGTTTTTTACAATTCCCCATTCTAATAAGAGGGCAGCAATTCCTGTAGTATGGGCTGCAGAGGTGCTGGTTCCAGTAAAAGGAGCAAAGTTGTCATAAATGGTCGGCGCTATTATATTTACACCAGGTGCTGCGATATCGGGTTTGATTTCTCCAATGCGGTTGAAACCTCTACTTGCATTTAGATATAAGCTCTCGTCTGTTGGGTTATAGGAAGTTACGGTAATTGGCACAGATGCATTTCCTAATGATAGGATTGTGGTATAAGGATCCGGGCGTAGAAAAAAAGTGCCATCTGAAATGAAACCAGACATGGGTAACCATATATGAAAACCTTGTTGTAGGTTACTTCTATTGTATACGTTAAAGCGCCAAATACCAGGGGTTGGATCGGAAAATCGTAGCAAAATCAGTTGTTCACCGCTCTGTGATTCTACCATTTGGTAATCAATAAATATTCTCGTGCTTTCAAAGATAAAGGAAAGTTCTCTATTTTCATTAATTTTGGCACTTATTCTTGGTATGTACTCACCAGTTGGAGTTTTAAGATCAATAGAAAAAATACCAGGTGAATCTCCCCACAATTCCATTGTGAATCCTTTTTCATTTTCTCCCACATTCAGTTCTACAGTCTGATATCCCATTTTAGGATCAATCAATCCGTAGAAATGCCTTCTTGCATTTCCTTCATTACCTGCCGCCACAACAACGGATACCCCAGAATTGTCTGCTATATAGGATAAAAAGCTGCTTAGGGTTCCCTTTCCATCGTGAGCGCCCTGAGAGGTGCCAAGGGCAAGGCATATGGAAATTGGTCGCTTTAGTTGAATGGCAGTATTTAATAAATAGTTCAGAGCACTTAGAATATCATTTTCTTGAAAGCATATTGCATCTTCAGGAATTCTAAAAAATTTCTTAAGATATGGTTTAGCAGGTTTTAGTTTAACAACTACTAACTCGGCGTCAGGTGCAACTCCACTAAAACCAGTTGTTGGATCATCATTGCCAACAGCAATACCTGCTAACATGGTACCATGTCCGTTCTCATCTGTAGTAGGAACAATATCGAAAGGGTTATCGCTCTTCAAAGCATTGTTGATTTGATCTCGGTTATACTCCGTTCCATAATATGTATTTGCTGGATATTTATCACTGTAAATTGTCTGATCCCAGATCGATACTATTTTAGTAGTGTTATCAGCATATGTAAAAATAGGATTAGTATAATCAATTCCAGTATCTAGAATGCCTACCAATACGCCTTTTCCTCTGAGATTAAAATATGGCAAACTTCGAATTTTAAGAATACCACTTTTATCTAAACTTTCTTGACTAATTATTCCAAATAAGGAAGGCATAACTGAATATCCATGTTTCGCAACAATATCTTCCGTAATTTGCAATATGGGAACATGTATTAGTGCATTAAAAAAGTCAATAATTTGAATGGTTGAATTCTCAAAATCAGAAAACACAGCAGGATTACCAGTATAGGTTATTAATAAGTCGGCATAGTCATTGCTTATTATTCTTTCTCTTTCTTCTAGTGTCATAGTATCCCTTTCCGTTGAAATCATAATCTTTCGCTTTACAGTAAAGTATATGCGGAAGAAATATGAAAATTGATTAAGTGGAAAAGTATCTAGTAGTAATGAGATTTATTAAAAAGTTCTTTCAAAATCCAATTAATTTTGATATATTTTAATGTATAATAGGTTAATTAGAAAGGAATCACGCATATGCCTTATATTAATACGAAAACGACTGTAACTTTAACAGAATCAAAACGAGAAGTAATAAAACAAAAGCTAGGAAAAGCAATCGAACTAATTCCAGGTAAAAGTGAAAATTGGCTTATGTTATCATTTGATGATGACAGCACCATGTATTTTAAAGGTAGTAATGAAAAACCATTAGCATTTGTAGAGGTAAAGATATTTGGGAAAGCATCTGCTGATGCCTATGGTAAACTTACGAAAGCGATTACAGATATCATGACGGAGGAACTTGAAATACAATCTGACTGTATTTACGTAAAATACGAGGAAGTTTCAACCTGGGGATGGAATGGGAATAACTTTTAAGTGAATTCTATTTTATGGTAGAAAAAAATAACAGTTAAGTAAAAAAATGTAACCAAAGAATAAGGAGTTATTACTGAAAGAATATAAAATATTCATAGGTAATAGCTCCTTTTTTATATTTTGGAAATAGTAAACTATGTATATAATGCTGAAAAACACTATGTATTTAGTCATGTCATTATTCAATAGCGACAAATTAACGTTTATTCAAGTTGCGAAATAGTAACACTTGCTATTATAATGAAACTATCTTAAGAAGATGATTGGCCAATCAGTTCTTCAGAAACTAGAGTTTATCTTATATTTCAGGAGAGAGAAGGTATTGTATGAAAGAAAAAATTCAAGCATTCGGTAGATTTTTTAGTGGAATGGTTATGCCAAATATTGGTGCATTTATAGCATGGGGGTTAATAACAGCAGCGTTCATTTCAGTTGGTTGGTTTCCAAATGAAAGTATCAGTGCGTTAGTAGGCCCTATGGCATCTACACTTCTTCCGTTGCTCATAGCCTATACTGGTGGTAATGTAGTAGCAGGTCATAGAGGAGGAGTAATTGGTGCTTTAGCAACTATGGGTCTTATTGTTGGATCGGACGTACCTATGTTTTTAGGTGCTATGCTTATGGGACCTTTCAGTGCATTTATTATTAAGAAATTTGACAAGTTAATTGAAGGTAAAGTAAAAGCTGGATTTGAAATGCTTGTAAATAATTTCTCACTTGGTATTTTTGGTGCTATTTTAGCAATTATTTCTTTAAAAGCAATCAGCCCAATTGTAACTTCCCTAAATTCCGTTATGGAAGCAGGAGTTGGTTTCTTTGTAGATAATAAACTTTTACCATTAGCAAGTGTATTTATTGAACCAGCAAAAGTATTATTCTTAAACAATGCATTAAACCATGGTATCTTAACACCAATGGGTATGGAACAATCAAAAGAAATTGGACAGTCAATCTTTTTCTTATTAGAAGCAAATCCAGGACCAGGACTTGGTATTTTACTTGCTTGCTTAATTGCTGGTAAAGGTATGGTAAAAAGTTCAGCACCAGGTGCGATTGTAATTCATTTCTTTGGTGGTATTCATGAAATTTATTTCCCTTACATTTTAATGAATCCTACTTTAATTTTAGCTGCTATCGCAGGTGGAGCAAGTGGTGTATTTACATTTAGTATCTTAGGTGGCGGATTAGTAGGACCTGCAGCACCAGGTAGTATTCTTGCTGTATTAGCTATGACACCAAAAACAGGATATTTACCAATTATATTAGGAGTACTTATTTCTGCAACCGTATCTTGTTTAGTTGCAATTCCATTATTAAAGATGTTTGGTAAAGATGAAGATATCAACGCAGCAAAAGAAAAAGTTCAAGATATGAAGAGCGCATCAAAAGGTATCGCTTCAGCTACAAATCACGATGTAAAAGATGTTAAGAATATTGTATTTGCATGTGACGCTGGAATGGGTTCAAGTGCAATGGGCGCTACTATCCTTAAAAAGAAATTAACAGAAGCTGGACTTGGACATATTAATGTTGTTCATGCATCAGTATCATCAATACCAGAGGATGCTCAGATTGTAGTTACTCATAGCAGTTTAAAAGAAAGAGCAGCTAAGAGTAATCCAAAAGCGAGATTAGTATTGATCACTAATTTCATGGCAGCACCAGAATATGATAAATTAGTAGATGAATTAAAAGCTTCCAATTAATAAAGTTGTGTAGTTTCTATATGTAATGTAAGAAAAGCGGCAGCATTTGCCGCTTGTTCTTGCATTAATAAAGTAATATTAGTAAATTTTTTTAGAATTAGTGTATA
>JAEZUR010000197.1 GCA_023420935.1 Bacillota bacterium
GTGGTGGGAATCAACAAAAAGTATTGCTTGCAAAGTGGATGTTGCGAGATCCACAAATATTAATTCTAGATGAACCAACAAGAGGAATTGATGTAGGTGCTAAATTTGAAATATATAAATTAATGATTGAGTTAGCGCAACAGGGAAGAGCTGTTATTATGGTTTCTTCCGAGATGCCGGAACTGATTGGTATGTGTGACAGAATCTATGTAATGAATCAAGGAAAGATTACTGGAGAATTAGCTAGAAACGAATTTAGCCAGGAAGATATTATGAAATTTGCCACAAGTAATATATAGGAGGAGAAGAGATGAGAGAAAAAATTAGAAATACTTCAGCAAAGGAGAAGTATTCCATATTTATAGTTCTATTTGTTATGATTTTTCTTTGTAGTTTTTTAAATGAAAACTTTTTAGCAGCAAATAATTTATCAAATATTATGAAACAGCTGGCTGTAAGTACAATCTTAGCTTACGGTGAAATGTTATTAATTGTTAGCGGTATGCTGGATCTATCATCAGGCGCAGTACTTGCACTATCCGGTGTTTTATCTATTATGACTTATCAGTCGACCGGTTCTTTAGTATTAGCAGTGATCGTAGCAATCGTTGTAGCTGTAGTGTGTAATATCGTGAATGCTATCATGATTACCAATTTTAATGCACCACCATTTATCGCCACATTAGTTATGCAGCAGGTGGCCCGTGGGCTTGCATTGTTAATTACAGGTGGTCAGAATATCTTACAGCTAAAAGATTATGTAATATTCGGTCAGGGCAGTATAGGACCAATTCCTATTTCAATTCTGGTTACGATAATTATAACAGCCATTATATGGTACATATTAAGACATACAAGATTAGGACGTTCTTTATATGCAATTGGTGGCAATGAGGAAGCATCCATTGCAGCAGGTATTAAAGTAAAGAAGAACAAATATATCGTATTTATCATCAATGGTGTTTTGGTAGGTATAGCTGGTATTCTCTTCATGTCGCGTGTTAATGCTGGTTTACCAAATGGTGCAATCGGATATGAAATGGAAGGTTTAACAGCAGCAATCGTTGGTGGAACAAGTTTTTCCGGTGGAGTAGGAACAACAATGGGAACATTAGCCGGAGCATTCATAATTGGATGTTTAAATAACATTATGAACTTAATTGGTGTAGATTCTTATATTCAGCAGATAGTGAAAGCTTGCATTATTGTACTTGCAGTTATCTGGGATATTAGGTCAAAGAGTAAAAAGACGAGAAAAGTTGTTCTTGTAGAAGAAAAAAAAGCAGCATAGTAAAACAATAAAATAGAGCTTACAAGAAATTAAAAAATAAAAAAAATAAAAGGAGATAATACTATGAAAAATAAGGCAGTATATATGACAGGATTAAATAAAATGGAAATCAGAGATATTGAGGTACCACAAGTAAAAGAGAATGAGGTATTAGTAAAACTAGAGTATGTAGGAATATGCGGATCAGATGTACACTATTTGGAGCATGGATCCATTGGTGATTTTATTGTAAATGGCGATTTCATACTCGGACATGAATGTGCTGGTGAAATTGTTCAATTAGGAAGTAACGTTACTGAGTTAAGTATTGGTGATAAGGTAGCTTTAGAGCCTGGTTGCACTTGTGGACAATGTGAATTCTGTAAAACTGGTAAATATAATCTTTGTCCTGATGTAGAATTTCTTGCTACCCCTCCATATCACGGATGCCTAGAAAATTATATTGCATTTCCAGCAAATATGTGCTTTAAATTACCAGATAATATCACCTCAAAGGAAGGTGCCCTAGTGGAACCTCTTGCAGTAGGAATGCATGCAGCAGCACAAGGTAATGTAAAATTAGGTGATTCAGTAGTAATTCTTGGTGCTGGATGCATTGGACTTGTAACTTTGTTAGCTTGTAAAGCATATGGAGCGACTGATATAACAGTAGTGGATGTAATGCAGAAGAGACTTGATTATGCAATGAAATTAGGAGCAACCAGAGTAATTAATGCAAAGGATGCTGATGCAGTTGCAGTAATGGACGAGATCACAAAGGGTAAAGGAAGCGACGTTATCATTGAAACAGCAGGAAGCATATTTACAATAAAACAGACTGCATATCTTGTGAAACGTGGTGGAACTATAGTACTTGTAGGTATGGCACCGGATGACATTATTGAATACAACTTTGCAAAGATCATGGCAAAAGAAGCAACTATTACATCTGTATTCCGTTACAGAAATATTTATCCAAAAGCAATTAATGCAATTGCAAAAGGAATTATTGATATATCCGGTATCGTAACGCACGAATTTGATTTTGAAGATACAGCAAAAGCGTTTGATTTTGTTATTAATAATAAGAATGATGTTGTGAAAGCAGTTATTAAAATAGGATAGGGTGATGATATGTATTATATTGGAATCGATTTGGGGACTTCTGCAGTAAAACTTTTGTTAATGGAATCAGGCGGAAAAATACATAACAGTGTTTCAAAAGAATATCCACTTTATTTTCCACATCCTGGGTGGTCTGAGCAACACCCAGGAGATTGGTGGAACGCAGTATGTGAAGGAATTGTAGAATTAGTAAAAGATGTTGATAAAACACTAGTAGCAGGGATTAGTTTTGGAGGGCAGATGCACGGGCTTGTTACTCTAGATCATGAGGATAATATCATACGACCTGCAATTTTGTGGAACGATGGAAGAAGTATACAAGAAACAGACTATCTTAACCATGAGATTGGAAAGGAGAGGTTATCTGAGTACACTGCTAACATTGCATTTACCGGCTTTACTGCACCTAAGATACTTTGGGTAAAGAACAACGAACCTGAGAATTTTAAAAGAATTAGTAAAATTATGTTACCGAAAGATTATATCGCTTATATGTTGTCCGGAACGTTTTGTACAGATGTCTCTGATGCCTCTGGAATGTTGCTTTTAGATGTAAAAAATAAATGTTGGTCAAAGCAAATGCTAGATATCTGCAGTATTACGGAAAGCCAGCTGCCAAGAATATTTGAAAGTTATGATATCGTAGGAACGTTAAAACCAGAACTAGCTGATCAATTTGGACTAAGCACAGAAGTAAAAATAGTAGCCGGGGCAGCTGACAACGCAGCGGCAGCAGTTGGAACCGGTACGGTTGGTGATGGAATGTGCAATGTATCCCTTGGAACTTCAGGAACAATCTTTATCTCTAGTAAACATTTTGGAGTAGATAAATATAACGCACTTCATGCATTTTCACATGCTGATGGAAATTATCATTTATTAGGATGTATGCTAAGCGCAGCTTCTTGTAATAAATGGTGGATGGATGGAATCATCGGAACAAAAGATTATATATCCGAACAAGATAAGGTTACAAATCTTGGCCAAAACAATGTTTTTTTCTTACCGTATTTAATGGGAGAAAGATCGCCTCACAACAATCCCAATGCGAGGGGTACTTTTATCGGTATGACCATGGATACCACAAGAACTGATATGACGCAGGCAATATTAGAAGGCGTTGCCTTTGCAATAAGAGATTCTTTTGAGGTAGTAAAATCTCTTGGAGTTAATATTGAAAGAACGAAAATTTCCGGAGGTGGTGCGAAGAGTCATCTGTGGAGAACCATTTTTTCGAATGTGTTAAATATTAAAGTAGATACACTAGAAAGCGAGGAAGGACCTAGCCTTGGTGGAGCAATGTTAGCTGCGGTTGCATGTGGCGAATATGCAAATGTAGAGGAAGCTGCTTCTCAGATCGTTAAAATTGTTGATACGATTGAACCAGATCCTGATCTAGCTGCAAAGTATGAGACAAAGTATCGTCAGTTTGCAAAAATTTATCCTGCGATGAAAGAGCTATTCAATGAAATAATAGAATAAATTGAAGAATTTGATTCATAATAATGGAAAGTTCGCATAGCGTGCTTTCCATTGTTTTAATAGTTGATTGCAGATTTATTCTAAATGTGTAATAATAAAATTAGTGGTAAATTAAAGGAGGACATTCAATGAGGGTGTATAAATTATGTGTAAAGGGACTTATATTAGCCATAATTTTAATCTTTTTTATGTTACCTGTTGGATGTACAAAAGTAACGGAACGAGTAGGTAGTAAAACAGTATTATTTGGAGAGCAGGAAAATGAATATGGAAATGTAGAATCTCCTGGAACGTTTGATTGGAAACAGTGTGAAGGAACGATACTTAATTTTATTTGTGAAGACAATATAAACGCTAATATACTATCCAAAGAGTGTGAGAAGTTTACAGAAGTTACTGGTATTAAAGTTAATATTAAAAGAATGGATTTCAATACCTTAGAAGAGAAAATTAATATGGAGTTTATATCAAAAACGGCGCAGTTTGACTTAATTTATGTTGATCCATATAAGACATTAAATCGTTTTTCTGATGGACTGGAAGATTTGAATATATATGAAAAGGATCCAACGTTACCTCATATCGTAGGTGGATTTGATAGTTTTTCAAAAGAACAGATGGAAGTTTGTTCTTATTTTGATAATAAAGATAAGGTGTTTACGATTCCGTTTGATTCTACAACAATGATTTTATTTTATAGACAGGATATTTTTGATGAATATAAGGAACAGATGAAACAAGACTTAGGTTTCGAACCTAATCCTGGAAGCAGCAATTTTACATGGGATCAATTTATCGAAGTTTCTAAATGGATTAGCGATAATGTAAAAAATGACCAAGTAAAGTGTGGAAGTATAACTATGTCAGCTAAACATAACTCAATTTATACAGCATTTTCTACCGTTTTAAGTGCTTATGGTGGAGATTATTTTGATAATGATAAGACAGTTAGTCTTGGAACAAATTCAGGTTCCGAAATTCAATCGTATACCAGCGAATTTAAAACCGCCTTACAAAAGTTTAAAGAAATTATAGCACTAAATCCTGAAAATGAACGAGGTTATTCTTGGGATGAAGTCGTAAATGCATTTACTAAGGGTGAGGTAGCAATGATGATTAACTGGGATGAGAATATATCCGCGGTAGAGAATTCTGTTGTGGCTGGAAAGGTAGGATATAGCATATTACCTAAGGGATCACAAAGAAGTTCCAATATCTATGGTGGCTCAGGCATTGGTATTAATAGTTATGCCAGCAGCAAAAATAAATTGGCTGCTTGGATGTTTATTGTATGGGCAACCTCTCCCGAAGTTCAGATGAAGTCATTTACAGCAAAAGAGGGAGGAACTCTTCCGACGAGGACGGCGTTAAGAGAGATGATAAAAAAGGAGTATTCGGAAGAAATGCCCCAGGTGACAGCAATGTATATGGCCCAAGAGAAAGAAAATGCTTATTATAGACCAAAGATGAAAGATGGTTTTGAATTTGAGAAAATTATGATTACCAATTTGTTTGATATGGTTCAAGAGGATCGAAAGGTCAAAAATGTAGCGATAAAAATCAAAAGTCAGTGGAATTAACATCAATATAGATTAAAAGAGGGTATTCATGGAGTGGAAAAACATGAAAATTATCAAAGAGAAACATAGTTTGCGAAATCAATTTTTTAAAGCAACTGCTCTTTTGATAATTTTATCTTTAGTAATTTTTATGGTTATGTTTCAAAATTTTAAACAAACTATCAAAAAGCAATATGGAGAGTCTGAAAAACAATCCGTAATCGTAACTGGTAATAATATTGATAACATTTTAAATGATGTTGAGAATATCTCTAATTCAATTATCTCGAATCAAGAGTTGATTTATAATATAAAAAAAGGCGAAATAGCTCAACTGGTTGATAATTTGTACAATTATTATATCTCAAGTAATATAATTGAAGGAATATATGTTATTACCCCAGGTGGATATCATCAAGTTGGAGCTGAGCTGAAAGACGGAGTAAAGAACTTTCCGAGGTATGAATTAGATAATACAACAGGTGAAATTATATGGTTCCCAACGATAGAAAAGAATGTTAAAATCCTATCTGGTAGTATGACAAAGCGATATTTCTCAATGGGAAGAAAAATCATTGATATTTATTCGTTAAAAGAGTTAGGTTACATCAATATAGAAGTGGATGAAAGTGTTTTGACAGGAGCTTTAACCGATTTACATGAAGAAAGTAGCAATATTTTTATCTGTGATGCAATGGGAAATATTATTGCAGGAACAGATCATGAATTCAAGCGAATTGATAACAACAATTCCAGTTTTTTCAGTACCATGGTAGGAGATAGTCAACCTAATTACGTAAGTTATCTAGAGAATGGAAAGAAATATGTAGCGATATATTCGCCCTTTAATTATGGTAAATGGTATATTGTAAAAACTGTTCCAGAAGCTGTTTTATATGCAGAAATAAATAAGATGCAATTATATTTCATTGCTGGTGGAATTGTATCTTTATTTGTTATGTTTTATTTATCGCTAATCTATACAAGGAAAATAACGAAACCAATTGAAGTAATGATGAATCAGATGAAGGAGGTCGAGGCTGGTAATCTGGATGTCAGGGTGGAATCCAATGTATATAATGAGCTAGACAATCTTAGTGAAAATTTTAATCACATGCTGAATCAAATAAAAAAATTGATGGATGACATAGTGACGGTAGAACATAATAAAAACGAGTTGGAACTAGAAGTTCTTCATGCACAAATCAATCCGCATTTCCTATATAATACCTTAAATACAATACGATGGATGGCAAAGATAAAAGGGGAAGACAGCATTGCGGATGCCTTAGTAGCGCTGGTAAAACTTCTAAGAGTTAGTATAAGTTTTGGATATAGTATGATTTCCCTACAAGATGAGATAGAGTATATAGAAAATTATATATTAATTCAAAGATTACGCTTCAATCAGTTATTTGAAGTTCATTATGATATAAAAGAGGAACATAAAAGCCTCAGTATTCCAAAACTGATATTACAGCCTATTGTTGAAAATTCATTGATATATGGGATCGATGAAGCTGATAAACGTGAAGAGCCTATTATTATTAAGATTTTTACTAGAGAAGTTGATGGACATTTAGAAATTGTTGTAAAGGATAATGGCAGTGGTATAGAGAAGGAAGTATTAGATAACATTTTTAAACAGGATCAAAGCATCAACAAATTTAGTAAAGTAGGACTGAATAATGTGAATCAAAGACTGAAAGTATATCTGGGTGATTCATACGGTTTGCAGATTGTTTCTTCTGTGGGAGTTGGAACAACTGTTATTATAAGTGTACCTAGTAATGCTTCATAAAGGAGATATGTATGTATAAAGTTATGATTGTAGATGATGAGATGCTTGTGAGAATTGGGGTAAAAGCACTCATCAATTGGGAAGATCTGGGGTTTGAAATTGTAGCGGAAGCAAGTAATGGACAGACTGCTTTTGAAAAGTACGTGGCCTTGAAGCCCGATCTTGTAATAACGGATATCAAGATGCCGAAACAGGATGGTCTTTGGTTAGCAAATAAAATAAAAGAATATGATTCAAATACAGAAATTATTTTTTTAACATGCTATGACGACTTTTCTTATGCAAAAGAAGCAATCAAATTAAAGGTATCTGGATATATACTAAAGGCAGAAATGGAAGAAGAAGAACTTAAAAAGATATTGACTGATAAGAAGAAAAAGTTAGATGCCTCTGTGGGACAGGCAATCGACACGCAAAGTAATAAACTTCGTATGAGAAACCATCAGGAGTATTTACTTGGGCTTTTATTAAGTGGTAATAGAAGTAATGAACTAATCCAGGAAGAATTTGAAAAGGCGAATGTAGAGTGGAATACAAGAAAATATTGCTTCGCATTGTTTGATTTTCGTTCCAGTTTAAAAAATGACAAGAATTCGGAATATCAAATATCAAATATCATTGTAGCATGTTTAGATTTAATTATGAATAAATTTCATGACGAAGAAATGGAGATTTTCTCAAAGCAATTTGGAAAATCAATTACTTGTTTTATTATGGCGAAAAATGCAAATGACATAAAGATTAAAAAATGTATTGATAATTTGCAAAGCTCCATTAAGCAGTATTTTAATATTGAATTTAAGAGTGCTAACTCTCCAATTACTGATTCGATAGAAGAAGCAAGAAAATACAGGGACTGGATATTTGAAGCATCTGATTACCTGTTTTACTTGGAAGATGGAGAACATTTGACCAAAGAAACCATGTCAAGACAATCAGACAGTGTTTTTATTTATGATACATCATTTGTGAAGGAATTTTGTCAATATATAGAAGACTCGGATAGTGATGCCATCTATAGAAAAATGGATATGTTAGAAGAATTACTGGATAAGCAAAGAGGTAATTCTCTAGAGGTAAAACTAGAATTGTCTCATATGATTAATGATATATTTAAAAGATTTGATAGTTGTTTCCAAGATGATAATGATGTTTTTACCTTTCAGAAAAAAGTAATAAATGCGGAAGAACTGAAGGAAGTGATTGAAATAATTAGAGAATTCCTAAATAATGTTATTACTGAAAATTCCATTAGCCGAGCAGACAATACGGACATTCTGATAAAAAGAGCTGTACAGCATATTAATGATCATTATGATAAAAAGATTACACTGGATGATATTGCAGGATATGTAGGAATATCAAAATATTATTTTTCTGTCTTATTTAAGAAAGAAAAAGATATTACTTTTTCTTCTTATTTGAACACAGTTCGCATTGAAAAAGCAAAGCAATTATTAAAGAATCCACAAATTACTATAAATGATGTAGTTTATGAAGTTGGTTTTAATGATCCTCAATATTTTAGTAAAACATTTAAAAAATATGTAGGTATGACGGTTACAGAATATCGCGGTAAATATGAAAAATAAATTTGATTTACTATGTATCGTAAACGCTTATATAGTCATGAAGAAAGAGGAGATAAGAAACTTATTGGGAAGTTTCTTATCTCCTCTTTCTATTAGGGGAAACTTAGTTAAAAGTAGATGGTGCCATTTGAGGCGTGGGCTATGATGAATTCGATTCCGGCCATTCCCATGGCGAAGAAGGAAAGGGCGATAATGATAAACACAGCGCCTACATCATAGATAAATTTCTCTTCTTTATTCAGAAAGTAGGAGATGAGAACTTCTGTACCAAGAAAGATAAAAATGATCGGCCATAATTTCATAACGAAATGATAGGATACCATACTAGTGAATATATTAAGTAGAAAAAGGATACCAAATGTAATTAACGTTGTACCTAGGGTTATAGTACCGACTCTACGCGTTTTCGTCATTGTCAAATACCTCTCTTTCTGTAATCTGAAGAAATGCTTCTTTCTTTAATTCTGTATTCTTTCCAATAATTAGTTTCACACCAATAAAGATAATAATAAAACCAATGAATACTTCTGGTAGCATACCAACTAAATAGTCTAGAATTTGATATATTTCAATTGGTAGAATTCTTGAAAAGATAGACATCATATTTGAAAGTAACATACTTGATCCAATTATAATTAATATAATGGCTGCTACTATGCGGAATTTACCAAATTGGAAATCTTTAAAATCTTCTTGATCAAGATTAAATAGAAAATGATCTTCTAATGCATAGAATTCATCATCTGGTAATCCATTTTTATTCAAGGCGTCAAAAAAACTATAAAACCAAATGACAGGGAAAACCAGCATAAGTAGATTCGATCCTGTACTCATGCCTAAAAATGCAGCACCAAAGAATAGGGTCATGATGGATACACCATGTTTCATGAAACCTAGATACATATGTCCAGCACCAGGCATCATTGAGAATATAAACGTTAAAAATTTACTTTTTTTCTTCATTATTTAACCTCCGATTTTGTATTGGAATCATCCTGTTTTTTTGATGATTCATTGTTATTA
Organism: Bacillota bacterium; assembly: GCA_023420935.1. Classification (GTDB taxonomy): domain Bacteria; phylum Bacillota; class Clostridia; order Lachnospirales; family Lachnospiraceae; genus Mobilisporobacter. The sequence continues at coordinate 9,853 of JAEZUR010000197.1, forward strand.
TTTGTTACAATTGAATTCATAGTTTGATTAAGGCCATCCGTGAATGAGCTCATAGATTCACTTAAATCATCCCAAAAGTGAAAGTCAACAGACTTGTTTTGCTGTTTATAATTTACTTCCTGCAGATCGATTCGCATGCTTGAGACCATAATCAGCAGTGCTCCGCACATAGCTGCACACACTTTTAAGCTGTAGAGTATCATCTGCCTTCTCTTGTTGTTTTTCCATGGAAGAGATGGACTTGGTATAGTTCTTCTATTGGCTTTCGTCAGTATGGATTCTTTTAGACCAGGTGGAGCTTTCATGATTTTATCCTGATCAAAGCTTGCAGCAAATAATGATGCACAATAAGTACATTTGGCGGTATGCTCTAAAACCTGCATGTAATCTTCTTGATTTAATTGGTTCTTATGAAAGGCATCCAGCATCTCTTTCGTTATATGCGTTTCTAATTTTGCCATTCTATCCAATCTCCCTTCTCCATAGTTTTTTTAACATTGCTTTTGCACGATATATCTGGGTTTGTAATGTTTTTCCATTCTTTCCAGTGGCTTCTTGAATTTCATTCACGGTCATTTCTTGATAGAAATAAGCAAGTGCTACTTCCTTATAAGGTGGTTTTAACTGACAACAGACTCGGTATAGTTCTTCCTTTACATTATTCTCCAACATATTTTCTAATGGAGTTGGTTCTTTTCCTTGAATCTGTGTGAAATATACATCTTCGGTGGGAATCGATTTACGACCAGCACGCTTTAGATAATCAAGACTTTTGTTCGTCGCTATCTTACAGATCCAGGCTTGCTCATTCTGACCGTCAAAGGAGGAGAGGTTTTTATAGACGGATAAGAATGTTTCTTGCGTTAAGTCTTCTGAATCAAAATAATGATTGGTTATTTTATAACAAATGGAAAAAACCAAGTTTCCATACCGGTCAATCAAATGACCTAACTGTTCATTAGCATCTATGCTCTCCACCTCCTTTTGTGTGTCTCATTATATATAACGAGCTATCATTTCATTTTACTTCAACTTTTTATAATTTTCATAAAAAAAGCTTTTACAAAATAACATATTTTCGCTATCTACAAGTTAAGTATAACCTTAAATTCATAGATAAACAATTATGTTATAGTGTAAAAGCTTTCTAAAATTAAATATACTATATGGAACTATTAAAATGAATGAGCAAAATTCTGAGCTTTCATTACAGCATCACCAACTACACCTTCTACATCGGTTCCCACTACATCCAGTAACTCTGCTGTGATGGTTGTGAAATTGGTAATTCCTAGAAAACCAAAAATTGTTCGTAGATAACGGTCACCCATTTCGTAGGATGCCATTGGTTCTTCTGAATAACCACCGCCACGAGTGGTTATATTCACCGCTTTTTTATCTTTGCATAAACCAACAGGACCAGATCCAGTATATTCAAAGGTAATTCCTGCAATTGTAATGTAATCAATATAGGCTTTTAGAATAGCAGGAATACTTAGATTCCATAGGGGTTCAGCGATTACGTACTTATCTGCTTCTATAAATTGATAAGCATATTTTAAGATAGGATGATCCTTCCCTTCCCCAGATATAGGTGCATGTAAGGTTGATAATTCTTCTGGTGGAAGAAACTTAATTCCTTCCTGGTATAAATCCAGAGTAATCACTTCATCCTCAGGGTGAACTTTATAATATTCATTAATAAAACTATTGGCGATTCGGTATGTTCTTGAATCCTCATCTGTTTTTGCATTTGCTTTAATATATAAAACTTTACTCATGGTTCTTTCCTCCTGGTTAATTTCTTCTCTATAGGGTTTGCGAGTTACGTATGATTTTATTCGGAAAAACAGAATATTCTTGACAATTCTCATCACTTAAGAAATGATATAGATAAGAAATATAGTGAATATTTCATCATTGAATAAGATTATGAAACTATTACATAAATGATAAAAGATAAAAAAGGGGAGGAATTCATGTGCATTACAACTGTTTAATCGTGGACGATGAAATAGAACTAGCAAAAGCAACTTGTGAGTATTTTCAGATGTTTGATACTACATGTGCATACGTAGCTACAGCTATAGAGTGTGAAGAGTTTTTAGCAGTCAATCAAGTTGATTTATTATTATTAGATATTAATTTACAGGAGGATAGCGGCTTTAATCTATGTAAACGAATCAGAGAAGAATCTAATATTCCAATCCTTTTTATAAGTGCAAGGCAAAGTGATGACGATATTTTAATAGCACTTAATATTGGCGGAGATGACTATGTGAAGAAACCATATACATTAAGTATTCTTCTTGCAAAAGTAAAAGTGATGTTAAAGAGAATGTCTAGTAGAGAACAACAGTTGCAGGATAGTGGTTATATTCAAATAGATGAAAATACCATGAAGGTATATGTTGGTTCAAGAGAGGTTGTCTTAAAAGCAAAGGAATTTAAGTTGTTTTCTTATCTATACCGGCATAAAAATAAAATTGTAACCAAAGATGAGCTATTTGCATCGGTATGGGGAGATACCTTTTTTAGTGACGGAACACTAAATGTCCATATTCGAAAGTTACGTGAAAAAATTGAGGAGGATCCCAACGAACCTAAATGGATTAAAACCATTTGGGGAACAGGATATATCTTAGAATTATGAAAATGAGATACATAGTTATAGTTTTTACTATCTTTTTGGTATGTGCCTATTATCTGGTTGGGAGATATAATGTAGAAAACACTTATGCAGCGGTTAGTATACCAGAATTAAATGAAAAGTATAAAATAATCGAAAAGGCAATTAAAAATAATGCAGAGATTGAACCACTTGAGAGAAAGTATGATTGTCAAGTATACATGCTGGATGATGATCCGTATCAGGAGGCAGTTTATGCGGCAATTCAAAATGGATGCCCAATATTAGACTATTATGATAATGGAATAATTGTAGGCAAGATTATTTTTGGTGGACAAAGTGATAATTACGAAGAGTATTGCCAAAAGATAGAGCATAAGTTAAAGGTTTTTATGTTTATTTTTTCCTTAATAGGATATGGTTTTCTATTTTTCCTCTATATTAGATTTATTATGCCGTTTGAAAAATTGGAGCGGTTTGCAATTAATATCTCAAAGGGGAATCTAGATATTCCGCTTCAGATGAAAAAAAGCAATTATTTCGGTGCCTTTACTGAAAGTTTTGATATCATGAGAGAAGAGCTAAGCAGAGCAAGAGATGGTGAATATCAAGCTAACTTAAGTAAAAAAGAATTGGTTGCCAGCTTATCACATGATATTAAAACTCCTGTTTCAACTATTAAAGCGCTATGTGAGATATTAATACTTAAAATGAAAGAATCAGATTACTTGGAGAAAATTACAGTGATTGATCAAAAAGCAGGTATGATTGATGAATTAATTAGTAATATGTTTCATGCCACATTAGAAGATCTAGAAGTGTTAAAGATAGAGCCACAGGAAGAACTATCAACTATCATTAAGCCTATGTTTGATGAGATCAATCACTATGGATTGGTAAAACTGGAAAATGAGATACCAAATTGTTTGATCTATGCAGATCAGCTAAGGTTGAATCAGGTAATTGATAATATCATAACTAATTCATACAAATATGCTAATACACCAATTGATGTTCGGTTTGAACAAGAAATAGATGGGATTCGAATGTGGATACGTGATAGGGGAGAGGGAGTTTCGACGGAGGAATTACCTTTAATTACAGAAAAATTTTATCGTGGTCAGAATACCAAGGGTCAGTCAGGTTCTGGACTAGGACTTTATCTATCTAAACTCTTTATGAAGGGGATGTATGGAGAGATGGATTGTTACAATGACAATGGCTTTGTTGTAGTCTTATTTTTAAAACGTGTATAGAAATTAAGAATTAGTTAAGAAACAGACAAGAGACAGGAAAAGACTTATTAATATATTGGCGTTATAATAAAACCATAGTCAGATAAGAGACTGATTATGGTTTTTTGATTGAAATGCATGCAAAGCATGCGGATGGGAGTATGAATATGAAGACAATATTAGCAGTGAACGACTTATGTAAGACCTTTTCCAATGGAAACATTCAACAGCATGTACTTAAGAATCTAAATATATCTATCTATGAAGGGGATTTTACCATTATTATGGGTAGCTCGGGATCAGGTAAATCTACATTGCTTTATGCTTTGTCTGGGATGGATCGACCTACGCTTGGAACCATTCAATATCAAGGGGAAGAGGTATCTAGATATTCTAATGATAAATTAGCGATTTTTCGGCGTAACCATTGTGGTTTCGTATTTCAACAGAATTATTTAAATGACACCATGAGTGTTATGGATAATATTTTAGTGAGTGGACTATTGGTTCATAAAGATAAAAAAGCAATCTATAAAAGAAGTCGTGAATTACTTTTGAAAGTTGGACTAAATGAAGAATGCTATCATAAATTTCCATCACAACTTTCTGGTGGAGAAGCCCAACGTGTAGCAATTGTAAGAGGGGTGATTAACTCACCAGAGATTTTATTTGCTGATGAACCAACTGGTGCGTTAAATTCAACAAATACTTTGCATGTATTAGATGTTATGACAGAGTTAAATCATAATGGTCAGAGTATTGTTATGGTAACCCATGACATAAAAACAGCAAGAAGAGCCAATCGCATTCTATATCTAAGAGATGGTGTGATTGAAGATGAACTAAATCTTGGAAGCTATATACCTGACGACAGAGAACGTCATGATAAATTGGCTGTTTTCTTGCAGAAAATGGGGTGGTAAGATATGAAGCTGTTATTAATTGCAAAGAGTAATCTAAAGAAAAAGAAAAGCAATGTATTCATTTTATTTATATTGGTTTCTATTGCAACTATGCTACTTTACACAGGAATTAGTGTAATTAGTAAGATGGATGGATTCTTAGATGAGAAAAATGAAGAGCAGAATGGTGCACATTTTACCATAGTAACAAACCCAGGGTATGAAGCTGAAGTAAATAAGGTTATAAAGAATGGAGCAGGATTTGATTATGTGGAATCTGAAGATAGTATGTGCTACATCAGTGCAGCCATACGCAATAATAGTAAGGAAAATCACACGGAATCAACTAGTCTAATCGTATTTGATATGGAACATGACCGTTCTATCTCAAATATGAAAATAATTGATCAGGGCACTACTAAAAAAGAGAATTCAATTATAATGCCAGCATACTATAAAGTTGCGAAGGGTTATAAAACAGGCGATCGAATTGAGATACAGTGTCAAAATAAAAAGTATTCCTATGAAATATATGGATTCTCTGAGGATGTCATGTTCTCCTCACCGAGTAACACTACAGTACTTAAATATTTTGTGTCCAGTGAGCGGTTTCGAGATTTATATGAAAATGATACAAGAGGATTTCAACAAAGGTGCTATCATGTTAGATTGACAGATAGAGAAAATACGAAGGATTACGAGGATTATGTAATAAAAGAAATGTCCAATCAGATTACCGATACTAACTTTGATTACAGTATTATAGTCAATTATTCTGTGATGCGAACGGGAACAGGATTTTTTATTCAGATTATCATGACCATAGTTTCGCTATTTGCAATCTTGATTATTACTATTGCGATGATTGTAATACGATTTAGTATTGTAACAACAATAGAAAATAATATGGCCAATATAGGTATTTTAGAAGCTTTAGGCTATACAAGTAGACAGCTTAGCTTGGCAACATTACTAGAGTTTCTAATGGTATCGGTTTCTGGAATTATATCAGGATTATTACTTTCAGGAATATCCGCTAACTTATTAACCAGTATTATATCTTCCTCTATTGGGATGATATGGAAGATGAAAGTAGATGTGTTCTCAGCTTGGATGAGCATTTTTATTATTTTTGGTATGATTATGTTGGTTACTTTAATCACTGCGAGAAAGTATGGAAAAATTACGCCTCTTGATGCGCTTAGAAACGGAATTAATACACATAATTTTAAGAAAAATCATATGCCGATTGCACAGTCAAAAATAGATATACATTCAACACTTGGAATCAAAGAGATGTTATACAACAAAAAACAAAACGCAGCGATTCTAGTAATTGTAGCATTATTGTCTTTTGTCTGTGTGCTTGTCACAAGTTTATACTACAACTTTGTCATAGATACCAATGCACTAGTTAAACTTGTTGGTCAAGAGAAACCTAATATTATTATTACGTATCAACCGGATATAGAAATGAAGGATCATGTTAAAAGAGATCAAGTATTTACCGAAATAAAAAATATAGAGGAAGTAGGTCAGGCTTTCGCTTATACCAATGATTACAGTCTCACCGTATCAAAAGGAAAGAATGAGGTATCAGTGAATGCAAGTATTTGTAATGAAACAGAGAAACTTACGGTTGATTCGGTTATTGCAGGAAGGAGACCACGATATGAGAATGAAATCATGGTTACCAATATAATTCTTAATTCTCTACAAGCTAAACTGGGAGATGTAATCTATGTTCAAACCAATGGGGAAAAGAAAGAGTTTCTAATTGTAGGAGTTTCTCAACAAATTACAAGTCTTGGTCATGGCGTGTTAATTAAAGAGGATGGTATACATCGCTTTAATCCCGAATTTGAGATGAATTCTCTCTATGTTTACTTAAAAGACGGGATTAAGACAGAGCAAATGGTGGTAAAATTGAATGATATGTATGCGGATTCCCCCTTTAAGGTAGATAACTTCGATGAATATTATAATGTGGTATTATCAAGTTTTTCTAGTTCTTTGAGCACAATATGTATCGTATTTGTTATGATTACAGTGGTAATAATCTCTTTAATTATCTTTATGCTCGTTAAAATGAAACTCTTAAAAGATGGTAAGCGTCTTGGAATTTACAAAGCTTTGGGATATACGACAGGACAGTTGATCTGGCAGATTACCATGAGTTTTGCGCCTGTTATTTCTGTCGGTGCATTGATCGGTGTTATTTTAGGTAAAATGTTTGCGAATCAGGCATTCGTAACAATGTTATCTGCATCAGGTATTGTGAATAGTAACTTAACTATTTCCATATCACTTATGATTAGTATTTTTGTATTCATTACAGTGGTGAGTTTTCTTGTGACAATTCTTTGCTCCTTAAAGATAAGAAAAGTGGAACCTTATAAAATGATTATTGAATAAACTTTTAGTAGAAGAAAAAGGCTCTTTATGAAACATAAGTTTTGTGGTAAGATGTCTTATGGAAACATGTTTGGTTTGCGTTAAGATAGAATGGAGAAACTTATGAACCGAAGTTACCAAAAAGAGTTAGATGTTATTATTAAGAACTTAGAAACAGAGCAAAAAGTGCCAAGACTTTTTCTACATAGTTGTTGTGCTCCTTGTAGCAGCTATTGTATTGAATATCTTGCTAATTATTTTCATATAACGGTATTTTATTATAACCCTAATATTACGATGGAAGAGGAATATAAAAGAAGAGCCAAGGAGCAACAGAAACTCATCGCGTCTATGCCAGTTAAATATCCGGTTGAGTTTGTGGAAGGGAAATATGACACCAGTAGTTTTCTACAAATGTCAAAGGGAATGGAGCAAATGCCAGAAGGCGGAGAACGGTGTTTCCTATGTTATGAATTAAGACTTAGGGAAACAGCAAAAATGGCAGCAGCAGGTAACTATGATTACTTTACGACCACTCTTACTATTAGTCCGCTAAAAAATGCTAGGAAGCTAAATGAGATTGGAGAAGTATTAGGTCAGGAGTATCATATTTCTCACTTGCCAACTGATTTTAAGAAGAAAGAAGGCTATAAACGTTCTATTGAGTTATCCAAAGAGTATGATTTATATCGTCAGGATTATTGTGGATGTGCTTATTCAATGAGAAGTTAATGGAACGTGATACACAATATAGTTTGATGCGCAACGCGCTCTCGCTTGGATGAAGTTCGTAGTGGTACGTAAGGCTCTAAAGTACAGAGCCTAAGTACCAACGACTTCATAACAGTTGCTTATCAAACTATATTGTGTATCACTTAATTTAGGTATTGAATCATACATTGATAGATCTAGGTTGTTCAAAGGGCTATTGTCTTTCACTGAATAATAAATTTTAAAATGATATTTCGGTAATTATATTAAGATTGAAAAAAAGATAGTAACTGGTTAAGCATGGGAACATGAAGGCTCCTATGCTTAACCAGTTTTTTGACGTTTTATGGGATTTGTCGCGAATGACTAACAATTTGTATTGACAAAAACTGCTATGCATTTTATAATAAATTAAAAGCAAATGATAATTATTATCATTTACGAAATTTGGATATAACAAGGTTGAGAAGAGGAGACGCTTATGACATTATTACAAGGTAAAATTGGCAGTCATTATCAGGTTGAACGACTGGAATTGGAAGGAACCAGAAAGAGAAGATTGCAGGCGCTAGGTTTGACAGCAGGCACGAATATTTCTGTTCTTAATAATAAAAAAAGCGGCTCTGTAATATTTATGGTTCGTGGAACAAGATTAGCAGTTGGTAGAGAAATAGCAGAGGCCATAAAGGTACAGGAGGTATCGGCATGAAGAAAGAATTAAATGTAGGCTTTGTTGGCAATCCAAACTGCGGGAAAACAACGTTATTTAATGCATATACCGGTGCCAAATTAAAGGTGGCCAATTGGCCAGGTGTTACAGTAGAGAAAAAAGAAGGCGCCATGAAGTATCATGACCATCGGTTTAAATTAGTTGACTTACCAGGTATTTATAGCCTCACATCATATACTATGGAGGAAAAGTTAACAAGGCAGTACATAATGGATGATGAAGTAGATGTGATTGTAGATATTGCAGATGCATCTTGTTTAGAGAGAAATCTGTACTTGACATTGCAGTTAATCGAGCTTGGGAAGCCTGTTATCTTAGCACTTAATATGATGGATATTGTTGCAGAACGTGGAATGGAGATAGATCTACATCGACTACCAGAGATGCTTGGGATTCCAGTTATTCCAGTATCCGCCAGAAAGAAGACAGGATTAGATATACTAATGCATACCGTGGCTCATCATAAAGCAAAGATTATGGATAGTAATCTAGAACACCATCACTACAAAGCAGAAGAACACGGTAGTGGGAGACATAAACATCAACATCATTTAGAATATGCTATCGTGTATAGTGACGAAATAGAAGATAAAATTGATGAAATTTCTTATCTATTAACAGAACAATATCCAGATATAAAAAATCCAAGATGGCATGCCATTAAATTATTGGAGAAGGATCCAGAGATTGAAGAGAAATTTCCTGTAGATGTTGTGCATATCGTTGATCGAAGCTATGAAACAGATATCATTAATCAGAAATATGACTTTATTGAAGAAATCATTGAAGAAGTTGTAGTTAACAAAGCAGCTAAGGCAGCTTCTACTGATAAAGTCGATGAAATATTAACAAATCGTTATTTTGGAGTGCCTATCTTTTTAGGAATTATGGCGTTGGTTTTCTTCTTAACCTTCACCGTTGGTGATTTTCTGAAAGGTGGTTTTGAAGTATTTCTTGGATGGTTTTCAGAAGGAACTAGAAGTGTCTTAACAACCATTGGAGCTGGTGATGTAATCACTTCCTTGGTGGTAGATGGTATTATTGCAGGAGTGGGAGGAATCTTAACATTCCTACCAAATATTTTTATTTTATTTTTAGCATTGGCAATCTTGGAAGATAGCGGTTATATGGCTCGTGTTGCTTATGTTATGGATGGATTGATGGGTAAAATTGGATTGTCAGGTAGAGCGTTCATTCCGATGCTTTTAGGCTTTGGATGTTCCGTTCCAGCGATTATGGCTTCTAGAACATTAGAAAATCAAAGGGATAAATTCCGTACCATCTTGGTGACACCTTTTATGTCGTGTAGTGCCAGATTACCTATTTATGTTTTGTTCTCTACCCTATTTTTTGATCGATATGCCATGCTTGCAGCGTTCTCTATGTATGTACTTGGAATGGCAGTAGCGATCATTATAGCATTAATCATGAATGCATTTAGTAAACATCAGGAAGTGAATTCTCTTTTGATTGAACTTCCAGAGTATAAAGCACCCAATAAACGAACGATAGCAATTTATGTTTGGGATAAAGTAAAAGATTACCTAACCAAAGCAGGAACCACTATATTTGTAGTATCTATTTTAGTGTGGTTTATCTTAAACTTTGGCGCTAGCGGTATGGTTACAGACATGAAAGAAAGTTTTGGAGCAGTATTTGGTAAGTTATTAGTTCCAGTACTGGAACCAGCGGGGCTTGGTATGTGGCAAGTAGGGGTAGCGCTTATCTCTGGTATCGCAGCAAAAGAAGTAGTTGTATCAAGCTTTTGTGTGCTATTTGGTATTGCTAATGTTAATTCTCAGGCTGGTATGGATAATCTAGTCCAGTTATTATCCGGTCAAGGATTTGGCGCGATTAATGCATATTCGCTAATGATATTTTGCTTATTATATACGCCATGTGCAGCAACCATTGCGACAGTTAAGAAGGAATTAAAATCAGTAAAGTGGACATTATTTACCGTGCTATTCCAGTTATTCGTGGCATGGACAGTAGCAACTATTTTTTATCAGATTGCTAATTTATTGTTTTAAAAGAAAACATCAAACAATTCCTAACATCGTTACCTTATCTGAATTAAAGGAGGAATGTATATGGTAGCAATTATTATTGTAGCACTTATTGGTGTGTATAGCGGCTGGGTAATTTATAAGAAAATTAAGGATGCAAAAGAAGGAAAGTTCTGTAGTTGTAATTGTGATGGATGTTCTTCATCTTGTAAAAGCAAAAATAGTTTGTAATTAATAAGCAAGGGCCTGTATCTTACTATATCAAAAGACACAGACCCTTTTTTAATACATAGCGAACTCCCAAAGTCTCGGCAGTACCACCGCCGAGACTATTGAATTTCATGGTGATCTTCCTCTGGCTCATATTGTTTGAATACGCGGATTAGTAAAAAAGAATTACAGTATGCAAAAAAGGAAAAGCCCAGTAATACCATGAAAATCTTTGACCATGGTAAGATTACACACAAGAAGATAAATAGGCCATTCATAAGTAGCAAGAGTATTGTAGTTTTTAAATTCTGTAGGGATATTAAAAAAGCATTTTGTAGGGTTTGTTTTATTGTGTTTTTGAATCGAGCCAACAGTGGAAATATGTATATAAAGCATATGACATAGATTACAGAACCAATCACCATTAGCACAAAGATAATAGTTCCAACCAGATTTTTAGGATTATTCCAGAAGATAAGGTTGAAAAACAAAATACTTCCTATTGTAAAGAATACTCCCCAGATTAAGGTACTTTGCACAAAGTTTTGTTTCCAGGATTTTATGTAACTTTTAAAAATATAACCATGTTCCATACGGGCTTCCTGCATGGTTACATAGTAGAGTGCAGTAATAGAAGTGCCAATAGTAAAAAGGGGTAGACAAGATAAGATAAATAAGATATTTAGTAAAATAAAATCGTATAACATACCTAAAAACTGAAAAATCGGACTGTTTATATTTAATTTCAATGGTTTTCCTCCTAAGATTAATAGTACTCCATTCTATAGTAATTCATCGTAGTATTTACAGTCAACCTCTAATTTAGTATGGAAAATACACGAAAAAATCTAGCTTTATCCCATGTAATTTTAAAGGTGCAATTTGTACTATAAACAATATAAAATTTTGACAGTATAAATGTGAAAGGAAAGATGTTAGTATTAATTCAATCATTAAACATATTGCTTATTTGATGGCAGTACCGATACTAGGAGGTTAAAAAATGCAGAAGTCAGCATCCATACAGACTAATAAAATTCCAATAGGAAAGAAGAAAAAAGCAAGTAATCAAGGAAAGAAAATGTTTTTGTACATACTACCATTTTTGGTTCTTATCTTTGCATTCTCGTACTTCCCGTTACACGGTTGGGCATATGCCTTCTTTGACTATAGACCACCACTTAAATTATCTCAATGTGATTTCGTAGGATTAAAATGGTTTACCATGCTTTTTGCGAATCCAACTCAGGTTAGTCAGCTTATTAAAGTAATGATTAATACATTTGCAATGAGTGGATTAACTCTAGCAACCTCATTTTTACCTGTTATTTTCGCTATTTTCTTAAGTGAAATTAAGTGTAAATGGTTTAAGAATTTTGTACAGACCTTTACTACAGTTCCAAACTTTATCAGTTGGGTTATGGTATTTTCTGTAGCATATAGTTTGTTTACTAACACAGGTATGGTTAACACCATATTAATGAATTTACATTTAATCGAAACACCAATCAAATTTTTAGATAGTGATAATTATACTTGGGTAACCATGCTTGCATGGTATACATGGAAGGGACTTGGCTGGGGTTCCATTATGTATCTTGCAGCCATATCTGGTGTAGACCAAGAATTATATGAAGCTGCTAAAGTGGATGGAGCAAATCGATTTAAGTTAATGAGACATATTACATTACCTGCCTTAATGCCTACATTTTTTGTATTATTAATGCTATCCGTAGCAAATTTCCTTAACAATGGTTTGGATCAATATTATGTGTTCCAGAATTCTTTTAACAAATCACATATTCAAGTACTTGATTTATACGTATATAACGTTGGTATGACTGGAGGAAGTCCTTCCTTAGCAACTGCCATAGGTATGTTAAAGAGTATAGTCAGCGTTACTTTGTTGTTTGTAGTGAACTTCGTATCTAAAAAAACACGTGGAGAATCCATTATCTAGAAAGGAAATTGTTAGTTATGAAACCGATGGTGAAAAAAAAGAAAAAATTAGTAGCATCTGATGTTACATTCAATATTTTAAACTATTCATTTTTTGCAATATTTACTTTGATTTGTATCTATCCATTTTACTACTTAGTAATTAATACAATTAGTGCCAATGACTTAAGTAACAACGGTGTAATCAATTTTCTACCGAAACAAATACATTTCGACAATTATATCAATGTAATTAAAATTAGAGGTCTTGGTACCGCATTAGGGATTTCTATAGCAAGAACCGTAATAGGAACTGCTTGTACCGTATTGGCATCTGCATTTTTAGGATTTATGTTTACACAACAGAAAATGTGGTGCAGAAAAATATGGTATCGACTCATTGTTATTACAATGTATTTTAATGCAGGTTTAATCCCTATGTTTTTAACCATGAAGAATTTGCATTTAACCAATAATTTTTGGGTATATATTATTCCAGCAATTGTACAGCCTTTTAATATTATCTTAGTGAAGACATACGTTGAGTCTATTCCAATCTCTCTTCAAGAAGCAGCAGAGATTGATGGAGCAGGAGTACTTACTGTATTTAGAAAAATTATCTTGCCAACTAGTACACCTATCTTAGCAACTATAGCAATATTTGCAGCAGTAAATCAGTGGAATAATTTTTATGATACATTAATTTATGTGACAGATCAGAAACTATATTCATTACAGTACTTATTGTATTGCTATATTAATCAAGCCAATTCCTTAAAAGCATTGATTAATAATGCAGCAGGTGGAGGCGGCAATGTTATGGCATTGGCAACGCAACAAACACCAACTTCTGTACGAATGACCGTAACTGTATTAGTAGTATTACCTATTTTATTTATCTACCCAATGTTCCAACGATATTTTGTAAAAGGTATCATGATTGGTTCCGTTAAGGGTTAACTAGTAACGAGCAAAACAAAATAAATAATGATATTTATTATTTTATTTTGCTAAGTATATGAAAAATTATATTGGAGGAAAAGGTATGAGAAAGAGATTTCTAAGTGTGCTATTATGTGCAACATTAGTAGCATCCATGTTAGCTGGTTGTGGAACAAAAAAAGACAACAATACAGCTAACACACAGGCAACAGACAGTGCAACAACAGATGACGCGGCAGATAATAGCGCAAAAACTGGGGCAGAAAAATATCCAGAGTTCATTACTGTTGATGTATTTGACAGTTTAGCTAACTATCAAGGGATTCAATCAGGTTGGTTTGCGAAGATCGTAAAAGAAAAATTCAACATGGAACTAAATATGATCGCTCCTAATGTAGCAGGTGGTGGAGATACGCTGTATCAGACACGTTCCGCAGCAGGGGATCTTGGTGACTTAATCATCTATGGTGCTGATGGTGGACATTTACAAGATATGGTCACAGCAGGATTATTAACAGATATGACAGACTTATTTGCTGGTAAAGAAAATGTTACTAAATATCAGGCAGGTATTGATTCACTTAACAGTTTAGTTAGCGAAAAAGGTATCTGGGGTGTTCCAGCAAGTGTATCTGAACAACCAGCAACAACTCCTTCAGAAGGTCTTGATCCAACATTTGGACCATATTTACGTTGGGATGCTTACAAAGCTGCTGGATATCCAGAAATGAAGACATTAGAAGACTTACTCCCAGTATTAAAAGCTATGCAGGAAAAAATCCCTGAGAGCGACACTGGAAAACCAACATATGGTATCTCTTTATTCAAAGACTGGGATGGCAATATGATGTGTTTAGCGAAACAGCCAACTTGTTTCTATGGATATGACGAATTAGGATTTGTTTTAGCAAAAGCAGATGGTTCTGATTACCAGAGCATTATTGATAGTGATTCTATGTATACCAGAGTATTAAAATTTTACTATAATGCTAATCAGATGGGTCTTGTAGATCCAGAGTCTACAACTCAAAATTATGATACAATGTATGCAAAATATCAAGATGGACAGATCCTTTATTCTCCATGGCCATGGTTAGGTCAGGCTGCATATAATACAACTGATAATAAAGCAGCAGGTAAAGGTTTCATGATTTCTTCTATTGATGATATGAAAGTATTCTCATATGGTAATAAACCGAACGGGGACAAATTATTAATTGGTATTGGAAGCAACGCAGAAGATAAAGCAAGACTTGCAGATTTTATTGACTGGTTATATTCACCAGAAGGTATTGAGATGTCTGCTGCTCAGACAGCTAAATCTTGTGGTCCAGAAGGTTTAACTTGGGAAATGAAAGATGGTAAAGCACAATTAACTGAGTTCGGATGGAAAGCCTTCTATGAAGGTGGTGATACTCAAGTTCCTGATGAATGGGGCGGCGGAACATGGAAAGATGGTGTATCTGCATTAAACTTCCAGACAGTTTCACCAGCTGATATTGACCCTAAGACAGGCCTTGCTTATAACTATACATTATGGGATTCTGTAATAGAAACCAATACTACAGCTCTTGATACTGATTGGCAGACAAAAATGAGTGCTAAAACAACATTAGAATATTTAGAAAACAATGATAAAATCATGGTAGCACCAGGGTCATCTTATATTGCACCAGCGGAAGAATCAGAAATCACTACTCTAAGAGGACAGTGTAAAGCGATTATCATTGAGTACTCTTGGAAAGCAGTATTTGCAGCAGATGAAAATGAATTCAACAGTATTATAAAAGAAATGCAAGATACTGTAAAAGGACTTGGTTATGATCAAGTATTAGAATTTGATATGCAGAACGCAAAAGATCAGAATGATAGTAGAATAGAAGCAGCGAAATAAGATTGCTTTGAAGAAAATGAATAATGAGTTAGTCATTTTGTTATAACTCATATAGAACTTCCTAACAAAAAGGATTATATTGTTTAAGTCCATTCTGTTAGGAAGTTTTTTATAGTAAGTAGTATTAAAACATAATTTTGTGCCGTGCGCAACTGGCAGAAGGGTATAGCTATGATTAATGATAATAAAATTGAGAAAATGTTATATGGTGGAGATTATAATCCAGAACAATGGAGTGAAGATGTTTGGGAAGAAGATATGCGTTTATTTGCATTGGCAGGGATTGATATCGTAACGTTAAATGTATTTAGTTGGGCAGCATTACAACCAGACGAAGATACTTATTGTTTTGATCAATTAGATAAGATAATGAAGTTCGTGAAAGCACATGGATTAAAGGTTTGTTTCGCAACTTCCACAGCAGCCCACCCGGCTTGGATGGCTAAAAAATATCCAGATATTTTAAGAACAGAATTCAGTGGTATGAAACGAAAATTTGGAGGAAGACATAATTCTTGCCCTAATAGTCCAACGTATCAAAAATTTTCTGTTGCATTAGCAAAAGAATTAGCAGTTCGTTACAAAGAGTATGATAATATCGTAGCGTGGCATATTTCCAATGAATATGGCGGTGAATGTTACTGCGAAAATTGTGAGAAAGCTTTTCGAGTATGGCTAAAAGCAAAGTATAAAACCATTGATGAATTAAATCGAGTATGGAATACTTCTTTTTGGGGACATACCTTTTATGACTGGGATGATGTGGTACTTCCTAATATGTTAAGCGAACATTTTGCATATGAGAGAACCATGTTCCAGGGCATTTCTCTTGATTATAGAAGATTTAATTCAGATAGTATGTTAGAAAATTATAAAGCAGAGTATGAAGTGATTAAAGCAATTACGCCAGATATTCCAATCACCACTAACTTAATGGGCTTTTATAAACCTTTAGATTATCAAAAGTGGGCAAAGTATATGGATTTTGTATCCTGGGATAACTATCCAGCCAATGATGATTCCACAGCTAGATTAGCACTTAACCATGATTTAATCCGAGGACTAAAAGGTGGAATGCCATTTGTATTAATGGAACAGACACCTAGTGTGACTAACTGGTTAGCTTATAATGCTTTGAAAAGACCGAATGTAATGCGTTTGTGGAGTTACCAAGCAGTGGCTCATGGTGCAGATGCGGTTATGTTCTTCCAGATGCGAAGGAGTATTGGAGCATGTGAGAAATATCATGGCGCTGTCATTGATCATGCCGGCCATGAGAATACCAGAGTATTCCGAGAGATTCAAGCATTAGGTGACGAGTTAAAACAATTAGGAAATCAAACCCTTGGGTCACGTTCTGGAGCAAAAGTTGCAATCCTATTTGATTGGGATAATTGGTGGGCAATTGAGTATTCTGCAGGCCCTAGTTGTGAACTAAAATACCACGATGAAATATTAAATTATTATACTGCTCTGCACGACCTAAATATCGGTGTGGATATAATCGGTGTGGAAGATGAATTAGAACAATATGATGTAGTCATTGCACCAATTCTCTATATGACGAAAGGCAATTATGATGAAGCCATTCGAGAATATGTTCGAAAGGGTGGCACATTTATAACAACCTTCTTTAGTGGAATTGTGAATGAAAATGACTTAGTAGTAACGGGAGGATATCCAGGTAAATTAAGAGACATTTTCGGAATTTGGGTAGAAGAAATTGATGCGCTTCCAAATGGAGCCGAGAATTCATTTACTATGAATGGAACAACATATCCAGCGAAACTTCTCTGTGATATTATGCATTTAGAAGGGGCAGAAGCTTTAAGTTACTATGAAGCAGATTTCTATCAGAATACACCATGTATCACGAGAAATCAATTTGGTCAAGGAAATGCATATTATGTTGGAACGAGATCGAATTCAGACTTCTACCTGGAAATTCTAGGAAAGATATGCACTGATAAAAATATAACACCAGTATTTAGATCCCCGTTGGGTGTGGAAGCTGTGAAGCGTATGAAAGGTGACAAGCAATTTATCTTCTTGCTTAATCATACAGACGAAGAAAAAATATGTTGTGTAGAGGATTCTTGTTTGGATTTATTAACGCAGACTTCCTATGAAAAGGGACAAGAAATTGTGATGAAAGCCAAGGATGTAATAATATTAAGTAAGTAACCAGATTTGACTGTATTTTATTTAGTACAAAAAAGTGTAGGTATAAAGAACAAGAAAAAAATGCAAAAAAGAATTGAATGAACGGAAAGAAAAGAATTTATAGGAAAGGATGAAATGCCAATACGGAACGGATACAAACTGTGTTGGCATCTTAATGGAACATACGAGTGTGTTTACTTAAGACTTGGTAAGAAAATATGATACATGAAGTTATTAAGATACAAGTAGAAGGTTCATTAGCAGAAACTAAATTATTTACCTATTTATTAGATAATTCCAATGAGATTAACCCAGATGGAACAAGACCAGTGATCGTCATCTGCCCTGGTGGTAGTTATGCTATGACATCAGATAGAGAAGCAGAGGCAATGGCAGTGAAGTTTATGTCAATGGGGTATCATGCAGTGGTACTACGTTATTCTTGTGCACCAGCAGTCTATCCAACTGCTCTATTAGAAGTTGCATCTGTAATCAAACTGTTAAGGGACAATGCTAAGAAATGGAATATTGATAAAGACAAGATTATTGTTCAAGGATCTTCAGCAGGTGGTCACTTAGCAGCAAGTTTTGGAGTGTTTTGGAAGGAAGCGTTTCTTGCCAAAACACTTGGAGTTGAATCAGAATTGTTAAAACCCAATGGGCTAATACTTAATTATCCTGTTATTACTTCAGGACCATTTGCACATAGTGATTCATTCCATAATCTACTAGGGGATCGTTACGATGAATTAGTAGATAAAATGTCTTTAGAAAAGCAAGTAAATGAAGATACACCTAAAACTTTTATCTGGCATACATTCCCAGATGATTGTGTTCCAGTGGAAAATGCACTTTTGTTTGTCATGGCATTAAAGGAAAAGAATATTCCGACAGAATTTCATATGTACCCAGTTGGTGGTCATGGTTTAGGATTGGCTTCCGAGTTAACTGCCTGCCCAAATGGATATGGTATTCAGGTAGAATGTCAAAGTTGGATTACTTTAGTTGAGACATGGCTTAAAAATATATAAGTCAGGAGAGAGTAACGTGAAAGAATATTTGAAGAAAATAGAAGAAGTAATTGAACGTGGATTTTACAAGGATAATTGGGATTCTTTAATGGAATTTGATGTGCCACAATGGTTTAAAAAAGCAAAGTTTGGAATCTTTATTCATTGGGGCCTTTATAGCATACCAGCTAACTCCAATGAATGGTATTCCAGAAACATGTATATCAAAGGTATGCCAGCATATGACCATCATGTAAAAACCTATGGTCCACAGAATCAATTTGGCTATAAAGATTTTATTCCTATGTTTACAGCAGAGAAATTTAATCCAACCGAGTGGGCGAAAACATTTAAGGATGCTGGTGCAAAGTATGTATTTCCAGTGGCAGAACACCACGATGGCTTCCAGATGTATAAAAGTAATCTATCTCACTTCAATGCATTTGAAATGGGACCAAAGAGAGATATCTTAGGAGAATTAAAAGAAGCGTTTGAAAAAGAAGATCTGACCTTCTGTACCTCTACACATCGTGCAGAACATTGGTTTTTCATGGGCCATGGAAAAGAGTTTGATAGTGATATCAAAGACCCAATGAAACGTGGTGACTTTTATTGGCCAGCAATGCCAGAACCTGATAATCAGGACTTATTTAGTGAGCCATATCCAACAGATGAGTTTCTAGAAGATTGGTTAGTTCGTACCTGTGAAATTATTGATGAATATAAACCTAAGATTCTTTATTTTGATTGGTGGATTCAACATGAAGCCTTCAAACCATATCTGCGTAAATTGGTAGCGTATTATTATAATCGTGGAATGGAATGGGGAGAAAAAGTAGCTATTTCCTATAAACACGATGCGTTAATGTTCGGCAGTGGAATTGTAGAAGTAGAACGCGGTAAATTTGCAGACGCCAAACCGTATTATTGGCAGACGGATACAGCAGTAGCTAAAAATTCATGGTGTTATACGGATACGCTAGATTATAAAACCTCCAAAGAAATCATTCTGGATTTAATTGACGTAGTCAGTAAAAATGGAAATATGTTGTTAAACATAGGGCCAAAAGGTGATGGCTCCATTCCAGAAGGCGATGCGAAAATCTTAAGAGAAATTGGTGCTTGGCTAAAAGTAAATGGAGAAGCCATTTACGATAGTAGAGTATGGAGAAAATCCGCAGAAGGCCCAACCAGGGAAGTAGAGGGACAATTTACGGATAATAGTGCAAAAGAATATACTAGTGAAGATATTCGTTTTACAGTGAATGGTAGCTACTTATATGCTACAGTTCTTAAGTATCCTATGGATGGAAAGGTGACCATAAAATCACTTGCCGATTCCCCAGATCAAAATGTGCCAGAATTCCACGGAATTATAACAGACGTTACTTTGCTGGGGTTTGATGAGATTCCGACTTGGGAGAAAGATACGAAGGGATTGCATATACAGACTAGCAATGTTCAGAGTGAATTGCCAGTTGTGTTTCAGATTAAGATGAATTAAGGGTTGCATATGCATTTAACAAGTTAATGTGTATGATAGACATGATGTAGGTTGTGGACTTGATAATATCAGATTTGAGTGTGTTGAGAACCATGGATTAGGCCAGTTTCATTCCGGCTTCGTTAGATTCGTTGGAATTCTCTAATGTTTATTTCATAAGGTAGGACATAGGAAAAAAGCGCAAACTCCTCGCGTTGCTTCGTCAGACAAGCGCTTTTTTCCTATAAACCTTATGAAATAAACATAAGTGAATTCGCAACTCGTCTAAAGGCGCCGGACTAAAACTGGCCTAATCCATGGTTTTAGTCACGTTGTGGACTGATATTATCAAGGGATAACAGGTGTGATGGATTGACAGCAAGGTAAGAAGTTAATATTTGAATGATTGCAGATATTAACTTGTTATATCACTTTAGAATGTATTATTTAAATTAAATGAAATACAAAACATGATTGCTATATTCTGGAAATTTGTTATAATTTAGTTAGTAATGGCAATCAGCATTGGTGGTTGCTTGATTGAAATTGTAAATGACATTCCTGATGAACAATGAATAGAGAAGGTTTTTTATGTTAGTAGTAGAAGTTAGCTAACATGTTTTGGATGGCAGATATCTTGGGGAGAGTTGAAATGGGGAAGATAGTTAAAAAAATTCGTAATATAAGTCCATATAAACTAGGCGTATTTGAAAGTTGGCTTTCAGATATGGCTGCACAGGGGTTGCATTTAAAGAAAATGAATTTTTTAACATGTTCTTTTGAAAAGTCGGATCAGAGTCTTATGGAATATAGGGTAGTAATATGTAATCGACCTATAATGAAAGAACAAATAAAGAATTACCAAGACAGTGGATGGAGTTATGTATGCAGTTATCGTGAGGCACATATTTTTTGTGCTTTAGCCTCTGAATCATTGGTTGAAATGCAAACAAATCCAGTGGAACAAAGTAAAACATTAATTCCAGTGACAAGAAAGATGAGATTTAGTGGAATTACCTTATTTGTGCTAATCTTGCTAATGCTTGTCTTTAATATTTTTCTGTTAAAGATAGGTAATACTCCCTATCTTAATCTTATTAATCATGGATGGCAGATTAGTATTAATACAGGTTTTTTGGTGATTGTAACTACACTGACATTAAAGGAAATGTATGATTTGATCAACATAAAAAAACAACTAGCTGCTGGCAGACCATTGAATTATCATGTGAATTGGAGAAAAGGATTATGGGTCTATCATACATTAAATTGGTTTTCGTTATTGCTGATTATATTTAGTCTAATTGAAATGTCTTATCAAGTGGATTATTTGATTGGATATTTTAGCGGCAGTAGCTCATATAATCTAACATTGGATTCTCAGATACCAATTGTAAGGTTAAGTGATATTGAAGAATGTAAAGGAGCAGTTCTAAAAGAAGATGTTTTACCAGATGGATACAACGGCGCAAATCGCGTTAATAAAAAGAAAGATCTCATAACAAATAATTATGATGTCACAGAAACATATTATGTGGAGAATGAAACATGGGAGGATAGCGATGATGTATATACTCCGTCATTGCATACGGAATACTATGAAATAAACATTCCACTTTTTATTGATGGAGCTATGGAGGATTTGGTATACCAAGCAGAACAATATTATTTTGATGGATATAAAAAGTATGAAAAGAAATACAAGGGATTGGATCGCGTATATTTCATAGAAAATAAACCTGACAGGTGTATAATTGTAGCACGAAAAAATAATAAATTAATTAAAATTCATTATCTAGGTAAACAAGATTATAGCAAGGTTTTAAGGGCTATTGCAGATTATTTTTAAAATAATTGTAAAGCAAGTTAGGTGTTTAATTAACCTTATATAAAAAAACTTATAAGAGGAAGAAAATGCTATGATACGATTAAGACCATATAAATTAAGTGATTCGGAATATCTTCTAAAATGGATGGGCGACGAATTCGCTTTTGCCCAGTGGTGTGCTAATAAATTTTCATATCCGTTAACAATAGAACAATTAGTAACATATTATCAAACATATGAGCAAGACGAAAACGCATGGATCATGACTGCTCTCAATGATGACGGTATACCAGTGGGGCATTTATTGATGCGTCTTGCAGATTATAAAAATGAGAGTATTCATCTGGGATTTATAATTGTAGACAATAAAATAAGAGGAAAAGGTTATGGAAAAGAAATGGTCTCTTTAGCTGTTAAGTACGCATTTTATATACTGAAAATAAAAAGGGTTACATTAGGTGTGTTTGATAATAATCCATTTGCGTATGCTTGTTATAAGTCAGTAGGATTTGAGGAGATAAAACATCATGAAGCTAATTTTCCGTTTCAAAATAATAAATGGGGAGTTTATGATATGATAAAAGAACAAGACGAGTAAGCTCGTTGCCACAAGATATATACTTGCTATTTTATGAGAATCTGCTATAATGTAGTTAGAAAAGGCAATCGCCACAGGGTGGTTGACTGATACAAGATAGTAAAACCTTCCTGACTCGGCAAAGTACAGGGAAGGTTTTTTACGTTTGTGACATATCAAATAAATGAATGTCAGTAGTGCTATAATGAACATACCAAATTGCATTAAGTCTTACCTTATCATAAAAATTTTCTACCTCTCAAAGATGGAGATATCTTTGATCTTGGTGGTCTAACTCTAGAGATATTAGAATGCCCTGGACATACCCAAGGTAGTGTTATGGTTTTAATTAAAGAACTCAAGGCTATCATTTTTGGTGATTCCTGCAATCCATTCGTATGGTTATTTTTACCCGAATCCACTAGTGTTGCTGAATACAAGAATTCGCTACTAAGAATTAAAACAAGGGAAAACGAGTACGAAACCGTATATCTCTCCCATGTACCAAAGGATGCTAGCAAGGGAATGTTAGATGAAGTAATACACGTATGCGATTTGATATTGAATGGAAAATCAGATGAGATACCCTATATTGTATCAGGTTTAAATTCTGCTTATATTGCAAAAAAAGTAGCATCTTCAAATAGTAATTTACGCGAAGATGGAAAAATCGGAAATGTCGTTTATAAAATTTAATTATATATTATTTGATACGATTATTATCCTAACTTTACTAAAGTATAAATACAAATGCATAGTAATTTTAAGTGACTTTTTACAGGCTAAATTTTACCATTATCTGAAAAGTTAGTTACAATATAATACCCAATAGCCAGCCAGAAGTTTGGAGTAGGATGATCCCGTAATGCACTGTAGAGAAAACTTTCCCCTAGATATGTAAGACAAGAGCGTACCTTTATGTACGAGCATGGCTTACATATCTAGGGGAATGTTTTCTCTCCTGTGTGTGAGGGATCATCCTACTCCAAACTTCTGGCGTCCCCTTGCCAATAACCTAAATCAAGTATTACGAATTCTTCTTCCTAAACTCCGCCGGACTTTCCCCAACATACTTCTTAAACTTCTTATGAAAATAATCCACATTCTTATATCCTACATGTTCCGCAATTTCATAAACTTTTAAACTCTTCTGCAACAATAAATCCTTCGAATGATTAATTCTTACATGGTCAATATAGGAATTAAAACTTTCTCCCATTTTCTTATTAAATATCTTCCCTAAATAAGAACTATTGTACCCGAACAGTGGAGCAATGGTTTCTAATTTAATATTATCTCGGAAATTGTGATTAATATAATGTACAATATCATCTAACACACTATCACTGGAAGAATTACCAATGGCATTCATGATCATTTCAAATTGCTCGGAAAAGAACAAAATGATTTCATATAGATAATATTTGCTTTCAATAAAATCAATTACCGATGAATTGGTTGGAAATGGGATATCGGTTGTGCTATAAATATGGTTAATTGTCTGTTTTATCTGCAGGTAGATATCCGTTAAAAACAATTTGATGCCAGATAAGTCCGTCTTTGTGCAATATAAATTTTTCTCTAAAGCAAATAAGGTATCTGCAATCATTTTACGGTTATAGCTTTGTATATAATCGCAAAACAGTTCACAATATTGGTTCGTTTCTTTGGTACCTATCTCATAGCTAAAGTCTTCAAAGTTAGGTAACTGCTCATAACCAATAGCATGCTGATTCTGTTCACAGAAAAAGCGTCGATGTAATAAATTCAGTGCGTCATCATAAGAGTAATGGATATCTTCAATTTTATATACCAGTCGTCCATAAGTAAGAAATAAGGAATCAAGAGGTGACCCTTTTTGCGGACTTTCTTCATAATGGCGTAGAAAATCACGGAAGCGTTCCAAAGCAAAGGTGCCCTTTAAAATGATTACATCTTTTTGGTGTATTTTTATATGCTCAAATGAATTATTTCCTTGATTTGTCACTTTTAATAAGTCTGCAAAGCTATATAAAATATTAAATGTGTCTTGATTATAATTTTCATAAATGACAACCTGGTAAACTGGTGCAAAAAGATTAATCTCGCCCAAGTTAATACCTTTAAGATCGTTGGTGTTTAGTACAATATCTCGAAGTATGGTATATTTGGCCTTTTCCCGATACTGTTTCATGGTACTTGTTTGCATCAGTTCTTTTTGAAGGGAATCTTTTACTGTTTTGACTGCATTGGTTAGTTCATCTTCATCGATAGGCTTAGTGAGATAGAAATCTACCCCATAACGAATTGCAGTCTGGGCATATTTGAAATCAGAAAATCCACTTAAAATAATAAAATGACCTTTGTAATTATGCTCTCTTGCTAACTTAACAATTTCAGTTCCTTGAAGTTTTGGCATACGAATATCTAATAATACTAGATCGGGATTTAACTCTAGAATACTAGTTAACGTATCTTCACCATTACTTGCTTCTCCGCAAATAGTAAATCCTAGTTCATCCCAATCAACAATATATTTCAATCCTTCACGAATCATTGCTTCATCATCTGCTATAAATACATTCATAACTTTTATTCCTCCATTGTGTTATGTAAAGGAAGTGTAAGTGATACAAGTGTTCCTTCATTTGGACGGCTTTTTATTGTCATGCCGTACGCCTCGCCATAAAATAGTTTAATTCTTTGATTAATATTATAAAGACCGATGCTGGATGTTTTTGTCTTTTTATGAACCTGAATATTATTTGTTAGAGAGTCAAGGTCATCCTCTGACATACCTAATCCATTATCGAAAATATTGATTAACAGTACTTCATCATCCTTTGTTTTTACATCGATATAAATTTGGCCATTTTCCTCAGCTCCTTCTAATCCATGTAAGATAGCATTCTCTACAACTGGTTGAAGTAGAAGTGGAAGAATTTGATATTCTTCCAGATCCATATCATCTGGAATATTCAAGGTATAATTTACTCTTTCATTAAAACGGAGTTTTTGGATCGCTAGGTAGGTGGAGATGTAATCTAGTTCTTTTTTTAATGTTGTCGATGATGTTCCTGTGTTTTCTAATACATAATGCATGGATTTACCCAATAACTTAATTGCATTGGCTACTTCGCGATTGCCTTCTGTAAATGCTTTCATGCGTATCGTTTCTAATGTGTTATACAGAAAATGTGGATTGATTTGACTGGCAAGCATTTTAAATTCCATCTTTTGTTGTTGGTTTTTTAAAACTTGTTCTTGGATTTTTGCTTCATACATCTGGGCATCCATCTGTATAATGCTTTGAATCATTACTTTTAAATCTGAAAATACTTCTGATAATTCGTCGTCTCCTCTGAAATTATCAATAATATGATAATCTCCCTTGCTTGCTTTGTGCATTTCTCCTCGCAGGGTTATAATTCTAGAACTGAACTGGTTCGTAAAAAGTGCGATCATAATAAATGGTGCGATGGACGCAACTAGGATAATGGCACTGCAGACCAATGTAATATAAGAAGCATCATTTAATGCTTTAAAATCTAAGGTTGATATATAAATTTTATCTTTAGAGATATAAGGTAGCAGGGTTGATATGTGTGCAATACTATCCTTGTTTTCGTAGGTTAGCTGCCCGGCAAACATATATTGGGATTTGTTATAATCAATAGGCAGATTTAATAAAGTACCGGACATATTTCGCTGAGTACTAAAAAAAATAGGATCATCGTTGACAGTAACGGTATTAAACAAAGAATTAATTTGGATTCGGTTTTTTAGATATACATTGCTCACTTTAATCACAAGTACTGCGTATTCTTTCGTTGATATAATGGGAATACGTCGAATTAAACAAAGCTCTTGTGCAGTATGTTTCCACGTATCGATAGATTGTATGCTTTTCCAATGTATATCAGCCTGTTTCATAGCCTGTTGGTACCATTCAGCATCAATGATTTCTTCCGTAACTGGCTTAAATACACCGTATTCATAGATGGTTGGATTGGTTGTATATAATTCAATCGCAGAGATAGAAGCATTTCGCTTAATAAAGTTACTTATTTTTGTGTAATTAATAGTACTATTAGTTGCTTCTTTTTTAGAATTATAGCGGGTAGCCAATAATTTTTGTAAACTTTTATCATTAAAAATTTCCTCTGATATGTTATATACATTGGTTGTAACATCAAACATGATGGATTTAACACGAATATTATCTGCTTTCACTTGATTGTTGTAATGTTCTAATAATAGCTTTCTGGTATTTACAATTAAGAAAATACCAATAACTAGGATTGGTATTAATAGTGCTGAAACATAAATGAAATAAAGTTGTTTTTTTACTTTTTTATTATGAAAAAGTCTTTTTATAAGGGTCTTAATCTTCATTATACAGCACCTTTCTTTGAAACACTCTACTTAAATATGCAAGGAATACAAACAGTTCTCTAGTTAATTATTATAGAGGAAGCTAAAATAATTGTCAAACAACAAGAATTGGGGATTTTAGGAATGGTGCATTGTTTTGTGCAAAGACACTGATAGTGAAAGTGTTTTAACTAGAAAAATTATGGTATACGAGCACATAAATGTATATTATAATGTTAGCATCTCAAAATATATCGATTTAAGAAAGGAGCAAGATTCATTATGAAATTTAGCAATGGATGTTGGATACAACAAGAAGGAACAGAATGTTTCACACCACAACAAGTGTATAGTACTAAAATGGAAAAGGATATCATCACACTTTGTGCACCGACCAACCGGATTAATCATAGAGGCGATACATTAGGAGGAGTTAACTTAACGATTAAGATTTCATCTCCTATGCCAGAAGTTATAAGAGTACAGACACATCATTATCTAGGAGTTAAGAAAAAGTCTCCAGAATTTGAACTTACGTTTGATAAGAATACAAATATGCAAGTAGTGGAAGATGAAGATTCCATCACTGCAACCAGTGGAAGTTTACAGTTAATCATAACTAAGAAAAATTGGTCAATGACTTATGTTCGAAATGGCGAAAAAATAACCAAGAGTGCATGGAGAGACTTGGCTTATATGAAGACTGACTGGAGAGGTCTTGCATATGACAATGGTGGTGAAGAGAATACATATATGCGCCAACAATTAAGTTTATCCGTAGGTGAACTTGTATATGGATTGGGAGAACGTTTTACACCTTTCGTAAAAAATGGACAAACAGTGGATATCTGGAATGCGGATGGTGGTACTTCAACCGAGCAATCTTATAAGAATATTCCATTTTACATTTCGAACAAGGGATATGGTGTATTTGTAAATCACCCAGAACAGGTTTCCTTTGAAGTGGGAACAGAACAGGTTACGAAAGTCGAATTTAGTGTACCAGGAGAAAGTTTAGATTATTTCTTAATTAATGGGCCTACAATGAAGGATGTACTAACAAGATATACAGATTTAACTGGTAAACCATCTCTTCCAGCACCATGGACATTTGGTCTGTGGTTATCCACTTCCTTTACAACCAATTATGATGAAGCAACCGTTACAAGTTTTGTTGATGGAATGTTTGAGAGAGGAATTCCTTTACGAGTATTCCACTTTGATTGTTTTTGGATGAAAGACTTCTGTTGGTCAGACTTCACTTGGGATAGCCGAGTATTTCCTGATCCAGTGGGCATGATTAAACGTCTAAAAGAAAAAGGACTAAAAATCTGTGTTTGGATTAATTCCTATATTGGTCAAGAATCTACTATGTTCCAGGAAGGTGTAGATGGTGGATACTTTATTAAGCGTCCAAATGGAGATGTGTGGCAATGGGATATGTGGCAACCAGGAATGGCAATTGTTGACTTTACCAACCCAGAAGCGTGCAAATGGTTTAGTGATAAATTAGAAGCACTACTTGATATGGGAGTTGATTGCTTTAAAACAGACTTTGGCGAGAGAATCCCAACTGATGTTGTATACGCAGATGGATCTGATCCTGTTAAGATGCATAATTACTATACCTATTTATATAATAAAACAGTATATGACTTATTAGAGAAAAAGCGTGGCAAAGGGGAAGCTGTGTTATTTGCAAGATCCGCTACCGTTGGTGGTCAGAAATTCCCAGTACATTGGGGTGGAGATTGCTGGTCAGATTATGAATCCATGGAAGAGAGTTTACGTGGTGGTCTTTCCTTAATGATGTCTGGATTTGGTTTCTGGAGTCATGATATTGGAGGATTTGAAAGTACTTCAACACCAGATGTGTACAAACGTTGGGCTGCTTTTGGATTACTATCTTCTCATAGCCGTTTACATGGTAGTACTTCTTACCGAGTGCCTTGGGCTTACGATGAGGAAGCAGTTGATGTGGTACGTTTCTTCACGAAGTTAAAAGCAAGTATTATGCCTTATCTTTATAAAACTGCAATTGAAACCTCTCAGACTGGCGTTCCAACCATGAGAAGTATGGTATTAGAATTTACAGAAGATAGAACCTGTCATTATTTAGATAGACAATATATGCTAGGCGATTCTATTTTAGTTTCTCCTGTCTTTAATGAAGATAGTACAGCGGAATATTATCTTCCAGCTGGATCTTGGACCAATTACTTTACAGGAGAAAAGATAGAAGGATCTAGATGGATTACAGAGAAACACGGTTACTTAAGTATTCCATTTATGGTGAGAGAAAACTCTATCGTTGCAATCGGAGCTTGTGATGATAAAGCAGATTATGATTATGCAGACGGCGTTCAATTAAAAGTATATGAATTAAAAGAAGGAAAAGAAGCAAGCACTGTTGTATACGGAATGGATGGAGCAAAAGAGCTAGAGATTACTGTAATCAAGAACAATGGACAGATTACAATCAAAGCAAATGCCAAGAAAGCATATAGCATTCGCCTTGTAAATGTTATTCTTACAGAAGCATCCAATGCAAGCATTACGGTGGATGGAAACGATACGATCATAACACCAAATAATAATACTTCAGAGATAATCTGTAAATAATAAAATTATTGTGTGGTTATAAGTCAGGTTGTGGATATGCAACCATATTCTTGAAGGAAGATTTTAAAGACTTATGACTCTTGAATCAAGAATTTTAATGAAGTATAATGTTGTAATATAATGACCCGCAAGACGCGTGATAGTTTCTTGCGGGTTAAATAAAGTTTAGATGAAAGTGAAATATAATTATGATAAAAGATAAAAATACAGAAACAATAGTAGAAAATTTGTTAGAACAATTAACGTTAGATGAGAAAATTGGAATGATTCATGGTAATGGGTTGTTTCGTACAGAAGGAGTGGAACGCCTTGGAATTCCACCATTGAAAATGTCAGATGGTCCTATGGGCGTTCGTAATGAATTTGAAAATGCATCATGGACTAGTATCGGTCATACAGACGACTATGTAACGTATCTTCCTTGTAATAGTGCACTTGCGTCAACTTGGAACCGTGACCTGGCATATAAATTAGGTAAAGTGTTAGGAGAAGAAGCAAGGGGCCGTGGTAAGGATGTAATCTTAGCGCCTGGTGTAAATATTATGAGAAGTCCTGCCTGTGGCCGTAACTTTGAATATATGAGTGAAGATCCGTATTTAACAGCCAAAACTGCAGTACCTTTGATTAAAGGTATTCAGGAATCTGATGTTGCTGCATGTGTGAAGCATTTTGCTGCCAATAATCAAGAAACAGAGCGCCTATGGGTAGATGTAGAAGTGGATGACAGAGCACTTCGTGAAATTTATCTTCCAGCATTTAAAGAAGCAGTTGATGAAGGGAATAGCTACTCCCTTATGGGGGCGTACAATTTACTACGTGGGGAACATTGTTGCCAAAGTAAATTCTTGTTAAATGGAATCTTAAAAGAGGAATGGGGATATGATGGTTGTGTTATCTCTGACTGGGGAGCCGTGCATGATACCAAAGCGGCAGCAGAAAGTGGACTAGATATAGAGATGTCGGTTACCAGTAATTTTGATGATTATTTCATGGCCAATCCTCTTAAAAAGGCAATTGAAGAAGGACAGCTTAGTGAAGATCTTGTAGACGAGAAGATAAGAAATATTCTTCGTATGATGGTTCGTTTAAACATGCTTGGAGAAAAAAGATGTAAAGGTGCCTACAATACGCCAGAACATAGAGCAGATGTACTAGATATAGCAAGAGAATCCGTTGTCCTCTTAAAAAATGAGAATAAGCGTCTTCCTCTTCAAGATAGCAAGTTAAAGAAATTATTAGTAATAGGTGATAATGCAGAACGTATCCATTCCAATGGAGGCGGAAGTGCAGAGATCAAATCACTCTATGAGATTTCACCTTTGATGGGAATTAAAAAATTATTAGGTGGCAACACAGAGGTTACCTTTGCAAGAGGTTATTATGTAGAACCAAAAAAAGAAGAAAGTGATAAAAACTGGCAGGAAACCAGTCTGGAAGATATCGTTCAGTTAAAGCGAGTAGAACAGATTGATCCTGAAGTAAAAGAAAAAAGGCAAGAGCTTTTAGAAGAAGCAGTTGCCTTAGCAAAAGAAGCAGAGGAAGTAATTATCATCGGTGGATTAAATCACGATTTTGATTCAGAAGGACTAGACCGTTCTGATATGAAGTTACCATATGATCAAGATACTTTAATTAAAGAAGTATTAAAAGTGAATCCAAATGCTGTTGTTGTCATGATGGCAGGCTCTCCAGTTGAGATGGGAGAATGGATTCAAGAGGCGAAAGCAGTAGTATGGAACTGGTATGCAGGAATGGAAGGTGGAACTGCACTTGCAGAAGTATTATTTGGTGAAATCAACCCAAGTGGTAAGCTGCCAGTATCATTTCCTAAGAACTTAAATGATTGTTCTGCTTACTCTGTTGGCGAATTCCCAGGGGGGAAAACGGTATCTTATAAGGAAGGAATATATGTAGGATATCGTTATTACGATACCTATAACGTAGGCGCAGAATTCTGCTTTGGACATGGATTGTCCTACACTACATTCTCCTATGAGAATCTAAGTATTACAGTAAAAGAAGCAGAGAAGCCAGAAATAACTGTATCTCTAGACATCACCAATACCGGTACATTAGAGGGATCTGAAACCATTCAACTATATGTATCAAGCAAGAATTCGACGATAGAACGTCCTCTTCAGGAATTAAAAGAATTCACAAAGGTAAAACTTGTTCCAAACGAAACACAAAAAGTAACCTTCAAAATAGATCAAACCGCATTTGGCTACTATGATGTACAAAGCAAACAATTTAAAACAACTACAGGAAACTATGAGATTCGAATTGGTAGTT
>JAEZUR010000001.1 GCA_023420935.1 Bacillota bacterium
TCAAATTCTATGATCTGCTTTAAGGCTTCAAGTCCATCTAAAACAGGCATTGTTATGTCCATGGTAGTTATCTCGGGATGTAATTCTTTATAAAGGGCAATGCCTTCTTCGCCATCCTTTGCTTCCCCAATAATTGTGTGTCCCTCTGTCTCTAACAGACTCTTTAAAACTTTTCGAGATGTCTTCGAATCATCAACTATTAAAATTGTTGCCATTAAAAAATCCTCCAATCAAGTAATATGATAATACATGTTTGATATTATTGAAATTTTAGTACCGTATCTACGGATGCAATTAAATCAACTCTTACGCCTTCAATGTAAATAGGAATTACATAGAATGAACTAGAAGATTGTAGTTTCTTATTATGGTAGAAGACTGGTGGTAACATGTCAATTTCTACGTCTTCATGACTAAGTTTGGAAGCGAATAATCCATTGATGCAATTAATAAATTCACAAACAGCATCATATGCATCTTCGTCTACTGTATTGAAATTTTCTTTTGCATATGGATTGGCAATGGAAAGTATACCATCATCGTTAGAAGCGAAACCTAGAAAGATAGAATGTTGACCATCTAGTTGTTGCCCAGCTATATGTAAAAAGGAATAATCAGTTACAGAATATGCGCTATCTATATATAGCTCAGAACTAATAAAACGGTTTAAATTACGAATGGCTAATCCGATGTGTTCCATATAAAATGGTTCTTGTATTTTAACAAAGATAGGAACGATGGAATCAAGGTCACCGCTTTTTAATGCGATTAGTTCCGAATCA
Source organism: Bacillota bacterium (assembly GCA_023420935.1). Classification (GTDB taxonomy): domain Bacteria; phylum Bacillota; class Clostridia; order Lachnospirales; family Lachnospiraceae; genus Mobilisporobacter. Next base: position 783 of record JAEZUR010000001.1, read on the forward strand.
GTTAAGTTCAATTCTTTTTGATAGGCAATCAGGTTTTCTTCAAATTCCTCAAATGTCATATACCCTTTTTCAACGATTGTTTGAGCAAATAAAAGATATGGATTGCCTTGTAGGCTTAAAAGATGGTTAATCTGTTCTGATGTTAAATACCCTTTTTCTAATGCAATATCTCCAAACCTTTTGTCCATTGTTGCTTGAAGACGATTAATTTCATCGGCTTTACCAGGTGATAATAATTTTTCTGAAACTGCAATAAGACCAAGCTTAACCCGAATTGTTTTCTGATGAGTAATAATTTCATCAAATTGGGCTTTTGTAATCAGATTTTTTTTGATTAAGTAATTACCAAAAAATTGTGCAAACATGGTTTGTCCCCTTTCTCACTGTGTATGTTATAAATATACACTATTTTGAGTAAAAAAAACAGCAAAATTTTTATTAATTTAGATATTATGCTTAAGAATGTCATATAAAACAGTAAAAAGTTGAATAATTTAGATAAAAATAAATTATCATTTAAAAAACCAATTTTTCATGGGAATTTATACATTGACAAGGTCGCAGATAGCTTATATTATTAATAAGAAGAATTTCATTCAAAAAAATGGTTGAAAAAAGAAACTTGCCTTAAGGAATAAGGCAGATAGGAGTAAATATATGAAGAAAATTATAGATTTAATTGGATTAGAAGTAACCGAAGCTTTTGTTAAGGCTGGGTACGAGGAGAAGTTTGGGTTTGTTACCGTTTCCAACCGACCTGACTTATGCCAATATCAATGCAACGGAGCAATGGCAGCAGCAAAACAATATAAAAAAGCACCAATTGCAATTGCCAACGAAGTAGTAGCAATATTGGAGGGTAGCGATACATTTAAAGAAATCACAGCTATTATGCCTGGTTTTATTAATATTAAGATAAATGAATCATTCCTTGCGGATTATTTAAATGGAATGAAACAAGAAGAGCATTTGGGCTGCGAGAAGACAGATTCTCCAAAGACAATTATGATTGACTATGGCGGACCAAATGTGGCGAAGCCTCTTCATGTAGGGCACCTTCGTTCCGCAATTATTGGAGAAAGTATTAAAAGAATTGGTAAATTCTTAGGGCATAATGTAATTGGTGATGTTCATCTTGGTGATTGGGGACTTCAGATGGGTCTTATTATCACTGAACTTAAAAAACGACAACCTGAATTAGTATATTTTAATGAGTTATATTCTGGAGAATATCCTACCGAAGCTCCATTTACTATTAGTGAGTTAGAAGAAATATATCCTTATGCCAATGCTTATTCCAAGGAGCACCCAGAATTTAAGGAAGAAGCAATGAATGCAACTTATTTACTTCAAAACGGCAATCGCGGGTATGTAGCTTTATGGAATCACATTTTAAATGTATCTGTTGAAGATTTGAAAAAGAACTATGATAATCTAAATGTTTCATTTGATTTATGGAAGAAAGAAAGTGATGCACAGCCTTATATTCCTGATATGGTAAAGTACTTAAAAGACGAGGGATATGCTAGAATTAGTGAAGGTGCTTTGGTTGTTGATGTAAAAGAAGAGACAGATACCAAGGAAATACCTCCATGTATGATTTTGAAATCTGACGGAGCTACTTTATATAATACGACAGATCTTGCTACAATTGTAGAACGAAGAAAACTATTTCAACCAGATGCCATTACTTACGTAGTTGATAAAAGACAGGAACTTTATTTTGATCAGGTATTTCGTTGTGCTAAGAAAACCAAGCTTGTGGATGAAAATACAAAATTAACTTTCTTAGGCTTTGGTACGATGAATGGTAAAGATGGTAAGCCATTTAAGACAAGAGATGGTGGCGTTATGCGTCTAGAATCTCTTATTTCTGAGATTAATAGTGCAGTATATGATAAAATCATGAGTAATCGTGAAGTGAGTGTAGAAGAAGCGCAAGAAATTGCGAAAAAGGTTGGTCTTGCTGCAATTAAATACGGTGATTTATCCAATCAAGCATCAAAAGATTATATATTTGATATCGATCGTTTTACTGCATTTGAAGGAAATACAGGACCATACATTCTGTATACCATTGTTCGTATTAAATCAATCTTAACCAAATTTAAAGAACTGAATAAAGAAATAACAAGTTCTGATATCAAGCCAGCCAAGGTAGAAAGTGAACTAGATCTTATGCTTGAGATAAGCAGATATAATGAGACTATTTACAATGCATTTACTGAAAATGCACCACATAAAATCTGCCAGTTTATCTATGAATTATCCAATGCATTTAATCGATTCTATCATGAAAATAAAATTATTGCACAGGAAGACAAAGAAATTCAAAATTCATGGATTGCATTAATTACGTTAACAAGCCAGATTTTAATTACATGCATTGACTTACTTGGAATGGAAGCACCAGATCGTATGTAATCATTTATATAGAAAGGGTTGGGTAGAATTATGGAATTTATCAAACAAACCAATCAGATATATGTTGAAAATGAGAAGGGTCAAAGAATTGCAGAAGTTACATTTCCTGACGTGGAAGATGGAGTCGTTAATATGAATCATACATTTGTGGATCATAGCTTACGTGGTCAAGGGGTTGCTGGCCAGCTACTAGAAGAGGCTGCTATTCAACTTCGTGCGCAAAAGAAACAGGCTATTCCAACTTGCTCCTATGCAGTACAGTGGTTTGAAAAACACCCGGAATATTCGGATGTATTAAAATAGAATATAAGAAAAGCGGGTGAAAAAATGTATCGTGAAATTGCAAAATTAGTCATATACAGAAATTTAGATAAGGATAGTATTTTATTTCAGTTATCAGGAATTTGTGAGGAATTTGCCTCCGGTAACTATGTAAAAGAAAATTTAATTACGAAAATATATGCACAGATTAATAAGCTACTGGAAGTTGCCACTGCAAACGGTTTTGATGAGAATCTATGGCATAATTATCTTGCTTATTTATTAGCAACGAATGAGAATCCATTTAGTATTACATCAGAAAAAGTTGGGGCCAATCAAGGAACGGTTAATCAGTTTGCTAAAAATGATTTTAAAATATTTAAGGAACTATTTGATTATGATTTTACTCCTATAGAAAATCAATTAGGAATCAATTGTTTTAGTATTATATTGGATTATAAGGCAATTGTGAAAACTGAAAGACGATATAACAAGAATGTAAGCGAAAAAGTAAGAACACTTAGTAAACAGATTGAGCAGGCCGCCAATGAAGAAGAGATTTTTGCAATTGTAACTGAATTTTACCGTGCTTACGGTGTTGGGAAATTTGGTCTTAACAAAGCCTTTCGTGTTGCTCATGACGATAATGGTGTAGAACTTTATCCAATTACCAATACAGACGAAGTAGTCTTAAGTGATCTAGTGGGATATGAGATTCAGAAACAGAAGTTAATTGATAATACAGAAGCTTTTGTGGAAGGTAGAAAAGCCAATAATGCACTTTTATTTGGAGATAGTGGAACTGGTAAATCAACCAGCATTAAGGCCATCTTAAATGAGTATTATGATAGAGGACTTCGAATGATTGAAATATACAAGCATCAATTTCAGGATCTTTCTACTGTCATTGCAATGATTAAGAATCGTAATTACAAATTTATTATTTATATGGATGATTTATCCTTTGAAGAATTTGAAGTGGAATATAAATATCTAAAGGCTGTGATTGAAGGTGGTCTAGAAACAAAACCTGATAATGTTTTAATCTATGCAACTTCCAATCGTCGCCATTTAATTCGTGAAACTTGGAGTGATCGTTCTGACATTTCGAAGGATGAACTTCATCGATCCGATACCATGCAAGAGAAATTATCCTTGGTTAACCGTTTTGGTGTTTCTATTAATTATTCAAAACCGACACAGCAAGAGTACTTTGAGATTGTGATTCATTTGGCAAGACAATATAAGAATATTACACTGACAGATGAAGAGCTTTGTGCAGAGGCCAATAAGTGGGAACTAAGCCACGGTGGTATTTCTGGTAGAACAGCGCAACAATTTGTTTATTATTTGGCTGGAAAAGAAGAGTAAATAATTCATATATTAAAAGGACTATCTCGTCAAGATAAATGTGAGATAGTCCTTTTTGATATGTAATTATACTAATTAGTTTTATGTAAGCTAATTACACTTATTAATGGTTAAATCTATGTAGTTCTAAATATTTTATAATTTGAAATGTTTTCTTACTTATATGTAATTGTAAACTTACTTCCAGCTTCTCCAGCTAATACTACATAGCCGTCTTTTGGAAGTTTGATACTTTTTTTACCTGATACGTAAGAATTGTTTACATAAGCGCCATCTTTGTTATATACCATAAATGCTGCATTTTTAGGAACTTTTACAGAAACTACTTTAGCAGCTGATTTACTTGTGATTTTGTAATATTTTGCATAACCGTCTTTTCCTATTAAGCATGTGAATTTTGACTTAGTAGATAAGTTCTTAACGATTTCATCACTAGCGAAAACATAGCCATTGGTATAACAATATTCAACGCCATTCTTTTGTTCAAAGGTAAAATCCCTAAGATCTCTTCCATAGTTACCAGGAATCTCTATATTAGATTCGGCATGGTTAGAATCAGAGATTGCTAAATTGCCAACATAACCCTCTAACCCTTTTACTAATGGGAAATTAGCTTTTTGAAGTCCATCCAAATACATCTGAGAGGTATATTTTTCACTTACAATAAAGTAATTCTTCTTAGCACGCTTCTCCCATACTGCCTTTACTTTCTTGGAAATAGAATTTGCCTCTACCTTTTGAGCTTGATATAAGGAAATAGCAGTCTGACCAATTCCAGGTAAGGATGCATACATGGAGGTATATAAATATGTCTTGCCATTTTTCTTTTCAAATGAGATATAGCTTGATGAACCAGCTACGGACTGATAATATTTACCGTTGCCGCCATAAGAGAAGGTTTGTGGTTGATTACTATCAGATAAGGCGTCATACATGGAAAGAGTACCATCGTCAGCAATCTTAATATTAATAACACTACCATAATAGCTATAGAAACCAGCATATTCTTTTTGGTCGTTGGTGATAGCTACCTTAGCTGGAGCTACAATAACTTTATCATCTTTAATTGCTGGTATTGTACCATTTAATTTTAATTTCGCTAGTAATATCTCTTGTGCCATAATTTGATTAAATGAACTAGAACCACCAGAAGTTAAAACGGCGATAGCCATGTTTTGGTCTGGAAGAACTGTTAAATTGGCATGGTAGCGAAGGCTATCGCCTCCTTTTGATAATGCTTTGATACCATATTGATTAAATGGGAAGGTAGTAACGGAATCCCAACCTAATCCGTATGCTAAAATTGAATCTTCTT
>JAEZUR010000017.1 GCA_023420935.1 Bacillota bacterium
AAAGGGTGTAGTGGAATTTACTTGTACATTCTGGAACTTACTCGTGCACAACTGGAAGTTAGTTTTTCATTTTACTGGATAAAAATTACTTTCTGATATGATATCTAAGTCACGTAAATGATACACACAAATAGTAATAAATGTAAATAAAGTGAAAAAAACAACAAATATATGTAAAGAATTACATTAAATTAATTGACATCATATGACATAATTTTTATAATTTATAAGAGTTATATTTTGAGAGAAAATAGGAAATGATGAAATTAATGGGGGAAATATGAAGATAGAAGTTACCGATATTGAACATTTTTTAGTTGTACAAGAACCTTCTTATATTAGACAATACGTAGTTTGTTCGTTGATATTTTTGATTTTACCTAGTTTGCTTGCAATGATTTGTGATCCTTTTATACCATGTCTGTTTAATTTGTTTCTGGCAATCACTTTTGTGATGAGTATATTTTCTCTTATTATTTTATTTAATGCAGTGCGTTACCAGATTCTGTACTCTTTATATACAGGAATAATAAGTCTAGCTATATCCATAGTTTATTATTTATGTTTTTACAAATTAGTTTTTATAGCACTTAAAATTAATACACCAATTATTAAATATAGTTCTATTATTATCTATGTAGCATTGATAATGGCTGTATTTATCTTACCTTTTCATTTTATTAAAAAGGGGTACTATTCTTCTAATAGAAAAATTAGTGAAAGAAGTCAGAAAATTAATTCTAATGCAGCTGGCATAATTGGATGTACAACAGGACTTGGATTATCGTTGGGACGTTTTTTAACAGACTACGGCAGTTATAATACAATACTGTTTGGTAGTGGTATTGCTTGTTTAATTCTATCGTTATGTATTATTTTAGGTATCCCTAACATACATAAATACTTTATTATGAAAAAGTTTATAAATTATGTTTCGCTTTACCAGGAGGAAAAAAGTGATACAATATAAATCAATAAAATCGTTTGTTACATCAACTTATGTGTTGGTTCTTATTAGTGTTATAATATTACTACTTACTGTTAATTCTATAAACGTAAAATTTCTAAAGAATACTATAACAATAATTTTGCTTTTAGTTTTTTTCGCATGCCTTATATTAGAAGCATTTAATGATTTATCTAATAAATATTTCACTTCAACTTTGTATATAGGTATCGTTGATATAATGGCTATTTTGGTATTTATAATTAGTGTTTATTACAACATTGAGAAGCTGAGTGATATTTATACAATTTTGACTTCAATTACCATATTAATAATAACTCGTCACGGGGATTTTGCTAAGATTCAGACAAAATAATGTATTAAATAATGTATTAACCGAAACAAAGAATGAGGGGGCTTTAAATGAAAAAAATAATCAGAAAAGTTGTAGTAATTTGGTTGGTAATAGTATTTATGCTACCTAATATGAATTTTACCATAGCTACAGCGTATGACATTAATAATCAGTGTACCAAGGCGAGTACATCCACTGCTACCTATATGGAGAAGGAGTTAAAATTTGAACATAAAGGTGATTGTGAAAGTGGTCCATGGGATATAAAGAAGGATAATGATGGAACCATATACGCCTATGAATGGGATACCTATGATGAGATCACCGACACAACAGATAGTTTTTGGGTTGGCTTACATAAAATGAAATGGTCAAAAGATGGAACGTTATCTTATCAAAAGATTAGGCTTAGTAGTAAATTTACACATCGTATTGAAAGTGGTGGTTATATTGGTGTTACGGAGCAAGATAGTAATGAAAATCTGTTTGTTACCTATGAAGGGAAATATAAAAAGAAAGAACGAGAAATGCTCACAGTAATTGATAAAAATGGAGCGATTATTCGAGATTATGTTTTGAACGATAAGGTAAAACATTTTAAAGAAAAAAGTGACATTAGTATTTACGATATTTATATATCTGATTCGGAGATGTTGCTATATGTTAGGGAAGATCGTTCAATACATTCTATTCAAACATTTAACTGGAAAACAGGTAAGCGTCTTAGTGCGATAGAGATAGAAAAATTGGAAGATCCGACAATAAAAGATGGCTTCATATATGGAATTAAAAAAACAAGTTCAATGAATGAAAATTCGGATGATAGCATTAAAGATACCAGCTCTTACAATCTGGTTAAATTAACATTGGATGGCAGTATGGAATTATGGAGTCAGCCATTACCTAAGGGAAAAGCAGAAACAATACGAGATGATGATGAATACTATAATAAATTTGATTATGATATTGCAGGTACGTATGCTTATGTATGTAATACTGAGGGCATATTTAGCGCCGATACATCTGTGCAAAATGAGGGATTTTCTTTGATTATGTCCCCTAACAACAGTAAATATCTTTCAAATTATTACTCAATTGTAGATTTGAAGGTAATTAATGAGAAATGTCTTTATCTGCTATCTATTGATGGAGAAGACGAAGAATGGCCGACTGATTTAGGAATGTATACATTGAATTAAATGACACTGTTACTTGCGAAAAAAGCAAGCCTGCTACGCCGTTGTAGCAGACTTACTTTAAAAGGGGAGGATAAGTATTTAATTTTTCATTGGTAAGTTGCTTTGTTATAATTGGAGGGGGGATCCAATTATTGAAAGAGCATACGCATTTTGTGTATCTAATTAATATGAAGCGCCGTTGCTTTACATTTATTAGATAATCATAGTATGACACTTTTTTTCAGTTATATTCAATAATTATAATAAAAAATAAAAAAAATAAATTGAAATTATATTGTAAACTGTGATATACTGTAGCTTGATTAAAAAATAAAGGATGGTTTACTATGAGTTTATTAACAGACTGGAGAGAAAGTGCTTACGGAGATGAATCTGATCAAAATGCGGTTCAGATGTTCTGGGCAAATTATTTCAATATTGAAAAAGGTATTTATGAGCAGATTTTAGCAGAACCTGAGAAGGTAGTAACTGGAACAGTAGAAGAGTTAGCTGCTAAATATAATACAGAGTTAAGTATTTTTGTTGGATTCTTAGACGGTATTAATGATAGCTTGGTGAATCCTAATCCAATCGAAGAGATGGACAAGGATACAAAAGTTAACTTAGGATTTGATAAAGAAAAGCTTTACTATAATATGGTTGAAGCAAAAGCGGACTGGCTATATGAATTAGAAGCTTGGGATTCTTTACTTACGGAAGAGAAAAGAAAAGAGCTTTACAAGGAACAGAAAAAGTCTGGTACTGTTGTAAAAGAGAAAAAAGTTGGAAGAAATGATCCATGTCCTTGCGGAAGTGGTAAAAAGTATAAAAAATGCTGTGGTGCTTAATCTACACCACAGCTTTTTTCTCGACTAAAATGAGGAACGAAGTCTCTAACATATGCTTCTAATTAACAAAAAGATAACAAGGAAACACCTTGTTTAGGTTGACATAAAATTTAAAACTCGGTATTATTATAGTAAAGAATAAAATAGGATGAAGACAGAATGAGTGAACAGTCACAAGATAAGAAACCAAAGGGAAACAAACTATTTATTCTAACCGTATTATTACTTATGATAGCCATTACGTTAGGAACGATGTTATTTTATGGAATACAGTACGTGCAGAATAAAGATTTTCAAGATAAAGCTAGTCAAAACAAGGAACAAAAGGAAAGCATTATTGAACCAACGGTAATACCTACACCAGTGGCAACAGTTAAACCTACACCAGCGCCTACGATTACTCCTGCTCCTAACGAGGAGCCTATTAGCAAAACACCAGTTAAGGTAAGAGGAATCTATGTTACCGGGCCAAGAGCTGGATCTGGTGAAGCGATGGATGACTTAATACATCTGGTAGATACGACAGAGATTAATGCCATGGTTATTGATATTAAAAATGATAGTGGTGAGATTACATATAAAATGAATCAAGATACGGTGAAAGAAATTGGAGCCGGAACTGCATATATTCATGATATGAAAGCGCTAGTAAAGCGTTTGAAAAAGAAAAACATATATCTTATTGCTAGAATAGTAGCATTTAAAGACCCTAAATTAGCACAGGAGAAACCAGAGTTAAGCTTAAAAACGAAAGATGGTAAGATTTTTAAAGATGATAAAGGGCTTAGCTGGGTGAATCCGTATAAGAAAGAAGTTTGGGACTATCTAGTTGGAGTAGCAAGTGAGGCAGCTTATCTTGGTTTTGATGAGATTCAATTTGATTATATCCGCTTTTCAACTGATTCTGGTATGAAAAATGTGAATTTTGGTAAAGCTGCAAAAAATAAATCCAAAGGACAGGTTATTACGGAATTTACGAAATACGCTTATGAAAAGTTATCTAGTAAAGGAGTCTTCGTGTCTGCTGACGTGTACGGAACCATTATCGACAGTCAAGTGGATGCCAAGATTGTAGGTCAGGATTATGCAGATATGGCATCCCATCTGGATTATATTTGTCCAATGGTGTACCCATCTCATTATGCGGATGGTTCCTATGAGATTGCACATCCCAATGATAATCCATATGAGATTATCTATAATGCGTTGACGGAATCTCAAAAAGCACTAACGAATTCCAATTTAGATCAGGTTGCCATTGTAAGACCTTGGTTGCAAGACTTTTTTGGGTATAAGAAGAAAGAAATCAAAGCTCAGATTAAAGCTGTAGAAGATGCAGGATATGAAGAATGGATTCTATGGAATGCTAGCAATCGCTATACCAAGGAAGGGCTTTTGAAGGAATAAAGACAACAAAGGAGAATAGAAGAATGGATAATAATTTTATTGAATTTACCATTACCAAGCAAAAACACATTGCATTAATCGCTCATGACAGTAAGAAGAAAGAACTAGTTCAATGGGTGGAAGAGAACAAAGAAATACTGAAAAATCATTTCCTTTGTGGAACTGGTACAACTGCAAGATTGATTGCAGAGAAGACTGATCTTCCAGTAAAAGGTTATAACAGCGGTCCTCTTGGTGGTGACCAGCAGATAGGTTCTAGAATCGTAGAAGGCAATATTGATTTCGTTATATTCTTCTGGGATCCGTTGGAGTCACAACCTCATGATCCTGATGTAAAAGCATTACTACGTATTGCTGTAGTTTATGATATACCAGTTGCCAATAACCGTGCTACGGCTGATTTCTTATTATCATCTAAATACATGTCTGAAGAATACACTAGAAAAGTGGAGAACTTCAATAAGACTATGAAGGATAGACTTGAGAAATTTGGAAAAGAACAATAAAGCATTGTGACAATAATAGAGTGTTGATAGTATCAATGAGCTAGTGTATAAAACTAAAATAATACTCTCTTTTAAGATAGACCTAATCTAGGAATCTTAGAAGAGAGTATTTTTTTGCCTTATTTACATGCAGAACCGCAAGACGCCAAATCTTAGCCGAATTCCAATTAAGATCTATTCATAACTAACAAATTGTTGAATCAATACTAGTTAAATTAATATAAAAAAGATAGAAACTAAATAAGATTAAGATTCTTAAAAATGGTACTAGCTACATCTACCTTATTCATACTATAAAGATGAACGCCATCTACCCCATGTTCTAGTAACTCCAATATTTGATTAGTCGCAAAGTCTAATCCTGCTTTTTTAAAGTCCTCCGGTTCATCCTTATACTTCGCTATCAAATGAGAGAGTTTCGTCGGTATCTTAGAACCAGACAACTCTACGATAGTTTTAATCTGGTTAGCAGAAGTGATTGGCATAATACCTACTGAGATGGGAACCTCAATCCTTTGGGAACGAACCAAGTCTAGAAAACGATAAAACACCTGATTATCAAAGAATAACTGGGTAATTAAAAAGTCGGCTCCAGAATTTACTTTTTCCTTTAAATGCAGAATATCCTCTTCACGACTAGTCGATTCAATATGCTTCTCTGGGTAGCATGCCGCAGCAATATTAAATGCATCTTCTGATGATGTTAGCCTTATGGCTTCAATTAAATCAGAAGCATGTTGATATCTACGATTTCTAAATTCATCTTCTGTCATTTCCTTTGGATGATCTCCTCGTAATGCTAAGATATTCTTTATATTTTGTTGCTGCAATTCAGTAAGAAATCCAGCTAACTCATGTTCTTTCAGAGCAGCACAGGTAAAGTGCGCAAGAGCTTCAATTCCACATGTATTCTGGATATAGGATGCGATGGATACCGTTTTCTTACTGCTGCTCCCGCCGGCTCCATATGTAACACTAATGAAATCTGGATTTAAATTTTTAAAATCATCTAATGCTTGATAGATCAAGGCAATATCATCGTCACGTTTTGGCGGAAATACTTCAAGTGAAAATACAGGATGTTTTCTACTATAGATATCTTTTATCATAACTTACTCCATTCTTTTATAACATTTCATTTGTAAAATCCTATCTACATCATATAACATTTATTTCTGATTTTCCAGTAATTTTCTACACCTCCCATAACGTTATTGATACAGAAAAATACGACTAAGCTTAGGAAACGCAGAAATTGTGAATTATATCTATATTTGTTGGTATAGAATAGCGACTCATTATATAGTATGATAGAACCAAAAAGTACAGTAACAAAACAAATGAGGTTTAATGAAAGAAAGAAGGGAAATCATTGAAAGGGGAGTAAGGTATGATAAAAGTATTGATTGTGGATGATGAGCCAGTCATCAGACAGGGGTTACGTATACTAATCGATTGGAGAGATTTGGGGTTTGAGATAGCAGATGAGGCGGCCAATGGAAAAGAAGCAATCAATTTATTAGAAACCAATTATTATGATCTAGTAATTTCTGATATTAAGATGCCATGTCTAAATGGACTGGAATTAATCAATTATGTGAAAATTAATAGACTATCCAATGCTAAATTCATTCTACTAAGTGGATATTATGATTTCGAATATGCGAAACAAGCAATTCGGTATAATGTGCAGGATTACATATTAAAACCAATTCAATCAAAGGAATTAATCAGAGTTTTATTAGAATATAAATTAGAACATAAAAAACGAGAAAAAGAATTATTGTGTCAACAGCAAATGGAACGAATGGTTTTTGATAAACATTTGCTTTCGCTAATTTGGGACAAATATGAAGAAAGTACAATTTCTTATGTAAAGCAATATTTAGCAACTACGAAAGAGTTAAGATATATAAGTATTGATTTTATTACCACCGATAATGAGTTTCAAACACTTTCCGAAAAAAAGAAACGGAATGTCCAAAAAGAGTTATACCATATGTTATTACAGTCAATGGGGAAGAACAAACATCATGTCCTTCTGGATGTAAAGCATCATGAATCCAATTATGATGTAGGATTTATTTATGCAAAGTTATTCGCAAAGCAGCAAGGATTAAGCGAACATGATTATATAACCAAGCTAATTGATCCAATAAAACGTGAAATTAAATATAGATTTAATGTATACATTGGACAGATGGTTCGTGATATTGATCAAATTTCCACCTCATTTCAATCAGCTATGATTGCGAAATCTTTTCAAACGTTTCGTAATGTGGAAGATATATCGTATTATGAAGAAGTAATATACAGTAAATACTATAAATATGGGGTTAATAAAGAAAAGATTGATAGTTTAATTCGTGCAGTAGAAGAGGATAATAAAGCTCTTATGGAATCAAGAATTAATGAGGTTTATCAGGAATTGAACAACCAACAAGTTAATCCCAAAGTAATAAAACTAAATATTGATTACTTATTATGTTGTTTTCTTCATTTAGCCAATGAGCTTAATCCGGTTGAGAACCAAGAAGAAATGTTGCGCAATATTTGTGAAGGTGCTTTTGAGCAATTTTTCGTGAGAGGAAGCTCAGTTCATTTTAAAAAATTTGTAATGGAATTTGCAGATTATCTCAATCATTTAAGGCAGAGTACGTATCGTGGAATACTAAATTATATCGAACGGGAAATTGAAGAACACTATATGGATGACTTAAGTCTTAAGATGCTTAGTGAGAAATACTATATGAATAGCGCATATTTAGGACAAATTTTTAAGAAAAAATATGGGGTTTCCTTTAAGAATTACCTAAATAATTATCGCATACAGCGGGCGACGGAGTTATTGCTACGAACAGATGAGAAAATTTATATGATAGCAGAAACGGTAGGATATCATAACCTAGATTATTTTATTAATAAATTTGTGCAAGTTAAGGGGAAAACACCATTACAATATCGTAAACAATATGTTTGATAAAAATTCAGGTCTTTGTATCATGAGAATATCACTCGTTGATACAAAGACCTAAATTTTATTAGTATATTTTTATTCTGTCTTCTAATGGTAGATATGTTTTCTCACCAGGTGGTAAAGTTGGCTTACCAAATGGCATCTGTGCATTGAGACTCCAGTGGCTAGGTATATTCCATTCCTTTGCAACGGTATCGGAGATGAGTTCGTTATAGTGTTGCAAAGATACACCAAAACCTTCATTCTCTAATGCCGTCCATATTACAAACTGATGCATACCTGCTGTTTGATGTGACCAGATAGGAAAATTATCAGCATAGAGTGGATAACTCTCCATTAAGCCATTTACTACGTTAGTATCTTCATAATAAAGGATAGTCCCATAACCGTTTCTAAAACTATTGATCTTTTCTTCTGTTTGTGCGAATTGATCACCGGGAACGATGGCACGTAAAATATGCTTAGTCATATTCCAGAGCTTATCGTGTTCAGAACTAAGTAATAATACAATTCTGGTACTTTGTGAATTAAATGCGGATGGAGTATGAAGAACTGCATGTTCGATTATTTTTCTAATTTCTTCATCAGAGATTACAAAATCTTTGCTTATACTATAATAACTTCTCCGTTTTTCTACGGCTTCTAAAAAGTTTTTATCCATAACAGCTTCCTCCTTAATGATAGTTCACTTTTTTAGTACAACTATATTATACCACAAAATGGATGATAATAACATATTATGCTTTCTTTGGTAAATAATTATTACACATTTTATCAAATATTATTACAACGAATCAGAAGTTGTGTATCTGGAGTAAAAATATTGAGAAAAAGGTTGAATTATGTTAGAATTTATCTAGAAGAGAAGGAGGTATTTATTATGCAGAATCATAATTCCATTTTTAAACCCATCAGAACCAGAATTATTACGATTGGTATTTCACTCCTTTTCATTTTGGTGTGTTTTATATTATTACATAATCAATCAAATCATAAGAACTTTAATGATAAGATAATTATCAATGTTTTTGGCAAACAGAGAATGCTCAGTCAGCAGATGAGCAAGGATGCCAACCGAATCTATTCCAATATGCTTTCACTTGAATTGGGAAATGACTATGAATCTAATAAAACTTTAGTACAAGAAATATCTAATATAAAGGATAATTTGATTTTATCAAAGAAACAATTTAAAGAAACATTGAAGGCTATGCATGAGGGGCATTTGCATTATGGTAAGTCTAATATGGAGATAGAGTATTCTCTTGAACAAGCAAATGACGATCTTGCAGAAATAGATAAAATATGGGTAGACTTTGAACAAGCGCTTGATGTGATTATAAAAGCACAAGCTAGTAGTAAGGAAGTATCAAAAGCATTGAATTATATTAACGATAATAACAATAGACTACTTGAATTTTCTGACCATATCTCTAACATTATATTGGAGCAATCTATGGAACGGATAGAAAAGTATGAACTTTTATTTTATGGATTGATGTTTTTATTTATTATTGTATGTGTAAGCGCATTATTCAATCTATTTAAGTATATTATACTACCATTTCAATATTTGCTTAACGGAATACATAAGATTGGATTGGCCAAATCACAGGTAGATCTTTTTCCGATGAAAAAAGAAGTTACACCAGCCGTCGTTGAGATTAATCATATGTTTCATAAGATAGATAATCTAATTTCTTTAATTGAGAATATTAATAATAATTCTTCCTTTATGGAAACCTTAGATTTTATAAACAGTACCTTTTCAGAGTATGTTCCCTATAATTATATTGGGATCGCATTAATTGATAAAGATAACAAAACGTTAAATGCAGCATATGGTATACCCAATGGAAAAGGTATTGATATTCCAGATAATCTGATTGGAAGTAAAGTTTCTTTAAAAGATACATCGCTTGGACAATTAATCGAAACAGGAGAAGTTAGGATTATTAATGATCTGGAAGAGTATACACGTAGTAAACCTCTGACACTCTACAATAAAACAATTTTAGAGGCAGGAATTAGAGCTTCTATTACGCTACCTTTAAAAGTATCTGGTGAGCCGGTGGGTGTTATATTCTTTTCTAGCCATAAAAAGAATGCATATAATGAAGAACATGTGAATTTTTTAAGAACTCTCGTTAATAGTATTGCTATTAGTTTGAATCAAAATATATTTATAAATGACTTACTTTACAGTGATATTATTGCATTGGCTAAATTAGCAGAAGCAAGAGATGAGGATACGGGTGAGCATCTGGAGCGTATGAAAAAATATTCAAGAGCCATTGCAGAACTGCTCTTTGCCAATAATATGTATCGTGACGTGATAACACCAGAATTTATAGAGCGAATAGAACGATTTAGCCCTCTTCACGATATTGGTAAAGTTGGTATCAGTGATCGCATTCTACTGAAACCAGGTAAATTAACAGAGGAAGAGTTTGATGAAATGAAGCATCATACTTCGTATGGAGCGAAAGTATTAAGAGCAGCCGAAGAAAATCTAAGAAAGACTGGAAAAAGTTTATTCGGTCTAGGGATTGAAATATCGGAATGTCATCATGAAAAATGGGATGGTTCGGGATACCCCAAGGGCTTAAAAGGACAGGAGATTCCACTTAGTGCTAGGATTGTTGCAATTGCAGACGTACTTGATGCGTTAACCAGCAAACGTCCATATAAAAAGCCGTTTCCGTTCGATGAGTCGATACAGATTATAGCGGATGGAAGTGGTAAACATTTTGATCCTGATATAGTACAATTAGTTTTAGACAATCAGTCAAAGTTAAGATTCATCTATAAAAGATATAACAAGGATAGACTGGACGAAGGGGAGATATAAATATATGTACCGAATACTAATTATTGAAGATGATACAATTATTGCAGAATCTATTAAAAATCAATTTGTACAATGGGGTTATATTGCAGAATGTGTGGAGGATTTTCAAAATGTCATGGAGGTGTTTTTGGAATTCTCTCCACAACTAGTATTATTAGATATTAATCTTCCATTTTTTAATGGATATCATTGGTGCAGTGAATTTCGTAAACACTCAAAAGTTCCAATCGTTTTCTTATCCTCTGCAAGTGACAATATGAACATTGTAATGGCTATGAATATGGGGGGAGATGATTTCATTGCGAAACCATTTGATTTAACGGTTTTAGTAGCAAAGGTTCAAGCATTATTAAGACGGAGTTATTCCTTCCAAGGTCAGGTGAATCTTTTAGAACATAGAGGGGCTATACTTAATCTGGGAGATGCCTCATTAACCTATCAGGATAGAAAAATGGAACTGACGAAAAATGAGTTTAAGATTCTGCAGATATTAATTGAGAATGCAGGTAAAATAGTGTCTCGAGATAATATAATGAAACGCTTATGGGAAAGTGATAGTTTTATTGATGATAATACCTTAACGGTTAATATGACAAGACTTCGTAAGAAGCTGGAAGAGATGGAATTAAAAGAGTATATCTCAACCAAAAAAGGAATTGGTTATATAGTGGAGGAGTAAATGGGACGAAAAAATCGTGAAACGAGTTGGTATTTGATTTGTTTATCGTATTTAAAAATAAAGTGTTCTCTATTGGGAATTTTATTGGTATTTGTAGTGACATTTTGGGTTGTAAGTATTTTATATCATCTTCCTATGGAGCCTTTCTGGTATAGTTTATTATTATCCAGTACATTAACAATACTTCTGATAACTGGCGGAATGGTAAACTATTATAAAAAACATAATCAACTTTATCAGATTCGCATGGAAGAAAATGTTGTTCCATATAACTTACCCACTGCAAATAACCTAGTGGAAGAAGATTATATTGAGATTATTCGAAAACAATTTAATTATAACAGAGCACTTTTATCAGAAGCAGATGCGAGAGAAACTGAACTTATGGATTATTATACCATGTGGGCACATCAGATAAAAGTACCCATTTCTGCAATTGGTTTGTTACTTCAAACGGATCATCAAGATATTAAAAGTGAGCCAATTAAACAAGAATTGTTTAAGGTGGAGCAGTATGTGGAAATGGTGCTTCATTATTTAAGAATTGAAAGTATGTCATCAGACTTGTTATTAAAGGAATATGATCTATATGATTTAATAAAGCAGGCGGTTAGAAAGTATTCCGTCCTTTTTATTTATAAAAAAATCACACTGCAGATGGAAGAATTTTCTTGCAAAGTGATAACAGATGAGAAATGGTTGGTGTTTGTATTAGAACAAATCTTATCCAATGCAATTAAGTATACCAAAACAGGTACTATCTTTATCTCTCTAGATGAAAATATACCAAAGACATTGGTAATAGAAGACACAGGCATAGGTATTCAACAAGAGGATATTCCAAGAATCTTTGATCGAGGTTTTACTGGATATAATGGAAGAATGGATAAAAAGTCTACCGGTATTGGGCTGTATCTAACCAAACGTATTTTAAGTAAATTATCCCATACCATTCAGGTTACGTCCCAAGTTGGGAAAGGAACTAGAGTTTCAATCGGCCTAGAATCCGCTCATATTGAAGTAGAGTAACCAACCTTACCAAAATGTAAGGTTAATACTGGAAATGTAAGTCGAATCTATGGCAGCAGGCGATTACCTTTTAGTATACTAATGGCATAATCAATCAATGGAGGAAATCATATGTCATTATTAGATGTAAAAAATGTAAAGAAAGTATATACTACTAGATTTGGCGGAAATCAGGTGCAGGCATTAACCAATGTGTCGTTTTCTGTAGAGGAAGGTGAGTATGTAGCAATTATGGGTGAATCAGGTTCTGGAAAAACTACATTGCTTAATATTCTTGCTTCCTTGGATAAACCAACCAGTGGAGAAGTAAGGTTAGAAGGTAAAAATATTGTGGCGATTAAGGATGCAGAGATAAGCGCATTTCGTCGAGAACATTTAGGATTTGTCTTTCAAGATTTTAACTTACTAGATACCTTTTCAATTAAAGATAATATTTTCTTACCACTGGTATTATCAAGAAAACAGTATCAAGAAATGAATCGTAGACTTGAAGCAGTAGCAAAAAAATTAGCAATTGGAGATATTCTAGAGAAATTCCCATATGAAGTTTCTGGAGGACAGAAACAAAGGGCTGCCGTGGCAAGAGCATTAATTACTAACCCTAAGCTTGTACTTGCAGATGAACCAACTGGAGCATTGGACTCTAAGGCATCTACCCATTTGCTTGAATTATTTTCTGATATTAATAAAGAAGGCCAGACAATTTTGATGGTTACTCATAGTACTAGAGCAGCTAGCCACGCAAGTAGAGTTTTATTTATCAAAGATGGTGAAGTGTTCCATCAGATTTATCGAGGAACCATGAATCAGGATGAATTATACCAAAAGATTTCTGATACCCTTACTGTAATTGCAACAGGGGGTGTGAAAGTTGAATAGTTTATTTTACCCTAAAATGGCTATAACCAATTTAAAGAAGAATTCAAATATATATGTTCCCTATGTTATTACCTGTGTTTGTTCCATTATTACATTTTATATTATGTGTGCCATATCAAAGAACGATGGGCTTAGTAAAATGCCAGGTGCTGGAGAATTGACCATGATTTTATCACTGGGAACCAATGTAATTGCAATCTTCTCAGTTATCTTTCTATTCTATACCAATAGCTTTCTAATTAAGAGACGTAAAAAAGAGCTTGGTTTATATAATATTCTTGGTATGGAGAAGAAACATATCGCTAAAGTATTGTTTTTGGAAACTATATTTGTAGCTGGATTCAGTATGATTGTAGGGTTACTTGGTGGTATCTTATTTAGTAAATTGATGTTTTTAGTGCTGCTCTATATTTTACAGTTTAGTGTGTCATTAAAATTTACGATTTCAATGGAGGCATTAACTAGTACTTCTATCCTATTTCTAGCAATTTTTACCCTTACTTTATTGGCTAATCTTTGGCAGGTGAAAATGTCCAATGCCATTAACCTGTTAAAAGGTGGAGAGTTAGGAGAAAAAGAACCGAAGACAAAATGGATTCTCACATTAATTGGTGTAGCAACCTTAGGTGCAGGTTATACGATTGCACAGATTGTTGAATCTCCATTGGCAGCTATTATGTTATTCTTTGTTGCAGTCATTCTTGTTATAATTGGAACATATATGTTATTCATAGCAGGAAGTATTGCATTTTTAAAGATATTACGAAGAAAAAAGAGTTTCTATTATAAACCGAAGAACTTTATCGCTGTTTCTGGTATGATATATCGAATGAAACAAAATGCTGTTGGGTTATCGAATATATGTATCCTAAGTACCATGGTACTGGTTATTCTATCAACTACTGTAAGTCTGTATGTAGGAAAAGACGATTTGTTAAGAAGTAGATATCCGAAAGATGTGATTATAGAATATAGTGGTAATGAAAATGATAACCAAAAGATAAAAGAACTAGTGGAAAAAGCGGAAACGCAATCAGCAGTTTCAGCAGAGAAAGAAATTAACTACCGTGAAACAGGCTTTATTGCCAACCATAAAGGCAATGCATTTACCAATGCGAATACAGAAAGTTTTCAAACGGAAAATGCTGCACTAATTATGATTTATCCATTAGAAGATTATAATCGAATGGAAAATACCAATGAAACATTGGCAGATAATGAAGTTCTAATCTATTCCATCGGTAATGAGTACAACGAAAATAATATTATTGTAAATGATCACAAACTTAAAATTAAAAAGAAACTTAATTCAGTACATTTTCTTGGAGATGGAATGTTTGAGTCAGTCGATACCTATTATCTTATTGCAAAAGATATGGATACTATCTCTTCCATAGCAGATGAAAAAGATTCCGTTTACCTATATGCATTTGATGTAGACGGGAGTAATAAGAAAATTATCTCATTTGTTGAACATCTTCAGAATACATTAAAAGAAGAGATTACTGGTTATAAATATATCGATAGCCTTCATCAAATGGAGCAACAGTTTTATACCATATACGGTGGATTCCTATTTATTGGTTTATTTTTAGGTGCATTATTTATGATGGCAACTGTGTTGATTATCTATTATAAGCAGATTTCCGAAGGTTATGATGACCATGATAGATTTAAAATTATGCAAAAAGTTGGACTTAGTAAACGGGAAGTGAAAAGTACAATTCGAAGACAGATATTAATGGTATTCTTCCTACCGTTAGCAGGAGCAGTGATTCATATATGTTTTGCCTTTAAAATGATATCTAAACTTTTAATGGTATTTAACTTAACTAATACGAATTTATTCATGTTATGTACGTTATGTACTGTGTTAGTATTTGGTGCAATCTATGGAGTTGTGTATGGATGGACAGCAAAGATTTATTATAGATTGGTGCAAGCATAAAATAATAAAAATGAAGATAAATGGAAACAAGGAGGCGACACTCCATAGCTAAAACTTAGCAATGGAGTATCGCCTCCTTTCTTGGTCACCCAGTATGGTAAACTCTTTTAGTGATTGTATTACTAAAGCTAAATTTTAGCAATTTAATACATGATGATTGAAGCTGATAAATTTAATGCTTTTCTATTGCTCATATCAACAATGGAATTGTTCACTGCAGGTTCAATGGTAACAGATGAATTTGCTACAATGGTTTCATTGAATTCAAATGTCACTGTAGAGCCAGTGATTACTGGTGCACTCTTTAGTGTTAAAGTCTTACCTGCACAAGTAAACGTATAATTAACAACGCTAGAAGTACTAATAGAGCCAGTACCAGAAGTTAATATAATTTTTTTGGTAGTAGCTGTACCATTAAATATAATTGGTAGAGTCTTGTTATTGCTTATGCTTAACATATCAGTGTATTTATTCATAGCAGAGTATGAATTTTTATATCCTTTTACTCCTGAAATGGTTATTTGATAAGGAATATCAGCTACTGTTGAACCAGAAGCTAAGTCAAGTTGAACAATTGCTGGACTAGCATAAGAGTTAGCAATTAATTTTGCAGATGCGATATTTAAACCGCTAATCTTGTAGTTACTAACGGTCTGAGCACTATCTACATCAAGCATATTATTAAAGGTTACATAAATGGTAGTGTTACTTGCATTATCTAATTGAATGGATACAGGAGCTGGAAGTACTTGTGTATCTCCGCTCACTTTTAATACGCTAACAGAATTCTGAGTTGAGAAATTGTTATAGGTATCTTTTACGAATTCAGCAGGAATTGTAAAGTTATAAGTTCCTAATTCTACAAAATTTCCTGTTAGGATTATCGTTACCACTTTATCCGTAACAGATGCGGTATAAGCATAGCTTGTTGCAACTCCAATTACACCATCAATACTACTTGTTGCTGATAAAGAACCAGAATTTGTTTTTAAGGTAACGTTTTTATCGTAAGTAAGTGTTAAAACAGTTTGTTTTGTATTGTTAATTAATTTTGTTGTAAGTGTGCTACTTGTAATAACAGGTAATATAACAGGTACAGAGAAATTAACAGTAGTTGAATACTGAGTTGTTGTTCCAGTTGCATTATATGCTGCGTAACCAGTTAATGTAACTGCAACAGCCCCAGTAAGTGAAGTTAATCCAGTATTGGAAAGGTTATAGATAACTTCTTTTTTGTTATTAACATTTACAGCACCAGTTATGTAAGAACCATTAATAATTGCATATCCAGGAGTCTGGATAGAGCTACTAAATGTTGCAACTAAACTATTACCATTACGTATAACACTCTGGCATACCGCTTGAGGTTTGCTAGAAGTATCTGTAGTCATAAAAACAGTAAGTGGATATGGATCGGTAGCATTACCAGCTAAATCCA
Source organism: Bacillota bacterium (assembly GCA_023420935.1). Lineage (GTDB taxonomy): Bacteria > Bacillota > Clostridia > Lachnospirales > Lachnospiraceae > Mobilisporobacter. The sequence goes on from JAEZUR010000017.1 coordinate 17,042, forward strand.
CAATACCAGCTAATTTAACAGAAATCTGTGTTCCTTTATCAGAAGATGCAATGCTACTTAAATCAATGGAAAGAGTCATTTTATCATCTAATAATTTGTAATTACTAGCTGTTGTAAAAACGGAACTACTTACTGGTATAGTATTATCCCCTTTTCTAGGATCCATTGCAGTAAGCTTAGTAATGTCGATTGGCTCGCTAAATTTAATTAGAGCCACAAGTCCAGTATCATCTGTTGTAGTTCCTGCAAAGGTTGGAGCAATGTTATCTTTTAAATCAAGATCTTTATTATATGCTTCCAAAGGAACTCCTGTTGTGGATAAAATACTGCTATTTAAAGAAATATTATATGTTCCATTAAATGCATTGGTAGAACGAATGTAAAGTGTTTGTTGATCAGTTGATAAGGTAGCAGTTAAGGTTCCAAGATCAGCAGCATTTGTATTATTCATTGTTTTTGGAGTAATACTGATATTGCTACTTAGGCTATTGTTGGAGCCGATTAGAGTAGATGAATTCATAGCCTTGCTAAATTTAATCGCCAATTCCTTTGCACTGTTCAGAGAAAGATTCGTTACAGATACAGAAGGTGCTACGACTTTAATTCCGATTTCATAGTAAATGGTGTTATCCGCACTTAATGCAGCAGCTTCATCAGCGCCTGCGCTTACACGTAATGTAGTATTACCTGCTTTTAATGGTGTTACCACTCCACTCTTTGGATTAACCGTTGCAATAGTACTATCTGCAATTGAAAATCTTGCGATATCGGAAGATGTACTCTTGGTTGATGTGCTTGTTAATCTGTAGTTGAAATTGTAAGGAGTACCTACTGTTAGAATATGTGCATTATACTCTTTATCAATGATAGCATTTTTAAAGCGTACTGCTTTGGAAGGTACTTTTACGGTAACTTTACAAGTTAACTTGGTGGTTTTTTTACTAACCTTTACGGAACAAGTGATGGTAACGGTTCCTTTTTTCTTAGATGTAACGATACCTTTTGAGGTAACAGTAGCAATGGAAGTATCGGAACTTTTCCAAGTTGCTTTGCTACCCTTTGGAGCAGTTAAGGTTAAGATTTTCTTAGCGCCAACTCCAGTTATGGTAGCTGTTTTTACATTAAGTTTTGGTGTTGCGGTTGCAGCATTTGCTGGTACAAATGGTACAAGTAAGGATAGTACCAGGGCAAACGCTAATAGTTTCATAATTTTCTTCTTCATTTCTTTTTCTTCCTCCTATTAGTGTCAAAGTAGTTACTTATTTCCATTTTAATCGTTAGAGCACAGTTTGTCAAAATAAAATAGGAAAGAATTAGTTGATAGTATGAGGTTTTTTGATATATAATGTAACTACTTTTGCTTTGTAAAACATGTCATTACAGAAATAGGGCAAAAGAGAGTATGGAGAGAAAGTAAACCGTGGAAAAATCAAGATTTAAAGAGTATGGTTTGGACAATGATATTGTAAAAGCAATCGAAAGTTTAAATTATAAACAACCAACAGCAGTGCAAGAGCAAGTGATCCCTACACTATTGTTACAAAAGGATATTATAGTAAAATCTCAGACTGGTAGTGGTAAGACAGCTTCCTTTGCTATTCCAATCTGTCATTTAGTTGATTGGATGGAAAATAAACCTCAGGCACTTGTACTTGTTCCAACAAGAGAATTGGCCATTCAAGTAAAAGAAGACGTATTTCATATAGGAAGATTGAAAAGGATAAAAGTAGCAGCGGTATATGGTAGAGCACCATTTTCTAATCAAGAAAGAGAATTAAAACAGAAAACCCATGTGGTTGTTGGAACCCCTGGTAGAATTATGGATCATTTGGAGAAGAAAAGTCTTGATACTTCCAACATAAAATATTTGATTATAGATGAAGCAGATAAAATGTTAAGTATGGGTTTTCTAGAGCAGATTGAAACTATCATTAAAAGCATCACTAATGTACATGTTAGTGTCATTTTATCCGCAACTCTTCCCAAAGATATAGAAACTTTATGCAGTAAATATCTGACGGATGCGGCTTTTATTGAAATTGAAGAGGAAGACAAGGCAATTGATCGTATTCATCAAGAGTTATACTTGGTAGAAGAAAGAGAGAAACCATCTTTATTAAGAGACATGACAATAATAGATAACCCAGATAGTTGTATTATATTCTGTAATACGAAACAATCCGTTGATGATGTTTATATGGATTTGATAAGGAAGCAATATCAATGTGAAAAGATACATGGAGGGATGGAACAAAAAGATCGTCTCAAAGTAATGAATGCATTTCGTGAAGGGAAATTTCGTTACTTGATTGCCACTGACATCGCTGCAAGAGGCATTGATATTGATGAAATATCTCTTGTTATTAATTATGACATACCAAGAGATCGAGAAAATTACGTACATCGAATTGGAAGAACCGGGAGGGCAGGGAAGACTGGAAGAGCAATATCGTTTGCAACATATAGAGAGCAAAGGTATGTGAAAGAAATTGAGGAATATATAGGTAAAGAGATTCCTAGATCCAGTCGGCCAGATGCTGACTTGATTCATACAGCAATGCAAGATTTTACTGATAAAATGAATACAAAGCCAGAACGGAAAGAGTTAAAAGGCAAGGAACTTAATAAAGATATTAAGAAGCTTCATATCAATGCGGGCAAGAAGGATAAAATGAGGCCAGTGGATATTGTTGGTACAATTTGTAGAATCGATGGGATTACTTCCGACGATATTGGAGTGATTCATATTGATGATATTGCTTCCTTTGTTGAGATACTGAATGGTAAAGGGACTAATGTACTAAAAGAGTTACAGAAACGTCCAATGAAAGGAAAGATACGTAAAGTAAACAAAGCAAAGAATTAGTATGTTAATATTATCGGGAATATTACACCTTGTAACCAATACACCAAATACATGCTTTATTATGTGGGTGAACTTTTGGGTGGACAAGGTGTAATCTATTTCTATAGATTAGATCATAAGTTAATTAGTATACTAACTTAATAAACGTTCTATATTGAGTAGCCCCCAACCTTGTTTGTTCTGGGGATAACCCAGATCTGTTCCGCACTCGCGAATCTTCATTTTTACATCCTTTGGTGTTAAATCTGGCTGTTGGGATAGAAGTAATGCTACCGCTCCTGAAACAATAGGGGTAGACATGGAAGTTCCACTTTTGGCAACATACATAGGTTGGTTCCGGAAGCCTATGGGATTTTTCATTTGCATACTTTTTGTGGCATTACAACTAATAATATTGGAGCCAGGGCATACAATATCTGGTTTCTTAATACATTCTGGCGTTGGACCTCTTCCAGAATAATCCTTTGTCTGATTACCAAATAAGTTAACTGAGATGGAGTCGTCAGAAGCACCAACTGTTATAATCTTTCTACTATTACCTGGAGCTCCAATAGACTTTGGATTAGGCCCATTATTACCAGCAGCAGCCAAAACAACAATACCTGCATCCCACACTTCATTCACCCCTTGCACTAGTAATTCGCTTTCGTGTGATTCCTTTGTTGTAGTAGTTCCAACTGATATATTGACAACTCTAATATTATATTTCTCTTTATTTCTAATAATCCATGCAAGTCCATTCAGTACATCTGATACATTACCATTTCCTTTATGGTTCAAAACTTTAATACCAATTAAATTACATTTTGGTGCTACACCGATGTATAGGCCATTGGAACTTTTACCACTTCCACCAGCTATCCCGGCTACATGGGTACCGTGATTGTTATCATCATAAGGGGTATCACGGTTGTTTATAAAATCTTTGAAGGCAACAATGCGACTTTGTTTATCTATAAAATCGGGATGGAGGCTAATACCAGAATCTACGATAGCAACTCCAATTCCCTGACCATATATATTACGTTTATGAGCCCAGTTTAAATTAATAATGTTAGCGGCACGGTTCATTCAGGTACTCCTAAGTTTAATTACTTCATTATATTCTAGGGGTTTCACTCTGGTGCGTTATGGGTTTTTATAAAAGCCATGCATAAAGTAAGATTTGGTAAGGTATACTTTTTATTATATGGAAAAGAAAGCCGAAAAAGAGAGTAAAATCATAATTCCTAGTAATCCGATATGCAAATTCAAAAAAATTAAATATATCTATTGACAAAAGTTATTCATGGGTGTATATATAATATATACAAAACATATTTGCTTACTATGAAATAAAGAATGAAGAAGAAGAAAGGAAGTAATTAATATGTCAAAGATCGCAAAGAAAATAACAGATTTAATCGGTAATACACCTTTATTGGAACTATCAAACTATGAAAAAGAGAATCAGCTAGGAGCAACTTTAATTGCAAAAGTTGAGTATTTCAATCCACTTGGAAGTGTAAAAGACAGAGTTGCATTTGCCATGATTGAAGAAGGAATCAAACAAGGTAAGATTAACCAAGATACAGTAATTATCGAGCCAACAAGTGGTAATACAGGAATTGGTCTTGCATTTGTAGCTGCATCCAAAGGACTTAAACTGATTCTTACTATGCCAGATACAATGAGCGTAGAAAGAAGAAAGATTGTAGCAGCCCTTGGAGCACAAGTTGTACTTACTCCAGGTGCAGAAGGCATGAAGGGAGCAATTGCAAAAGCAGAAGCATTAGCAGCAGAATATGGTAATGCAATTATACCTCAGCAGTTTGAAAACGTTGCTAATCCACAAATCCATAGAGAAACTACTGCTGAAGAGATTTGGAGAGATACCGATGGAGAAGTCGATATCTTCGTAGCAGGTGTTGGTACGGGTGGAACCATCACAGGTAATGGTGAAGTGTTAAAATCTAAAAACCCAAATGTAAAAATCGTTGCAGTAGAACCTGCAAGCTCACCAGTTTTATCTGGTGGAAAGCCTGGCCCTCATAAGATTCAAGGTATTGGTGCAGGATTTATTCCAAAGGTAGTGAATTTAGATGTGGTTGATGAAATCATTCAAGTTGAGAATGATGATGCTTTTGAAACTGTACGTAAAGTTGCAAAATCAGATGGTTTATTAATTGGTATTTCATCTGGAGCTGCTATTCATGCAGCAACACAACTTGCGAAGAGACCTGAAAATAGTGGTAAGAAAATTGTTGTATTATTACCAGACACTGGTGAAAGATACTTATCAATTCCAGCACTATTTGAAGAATAAGAAATAACTCTTTCCTAAACATATAAGAAAAAGAGAAGCATTAGTATTGATGCTTCTCTTTTTCTTATGTGCGCCCAGCATGGGCGCAATCTTATGGGTTTAAGTCCCTAGTCTGCCCTAGTAGTGGGAAGGACATAGCCAATGGCAAGGGTGTCGTGGGTGACTACGAATCTGAAGGAAGCCGGATGG
>JAEZUR010000089.1 GCA_023420935.1 Bacillota bacterium
ATGTAAGACCTTTAAAAATGAGAACATTTATTGTAATCTTTTTTATATGCATGGCAGCTGTGTATTTGTTTAATATAGTTGGTTTGGGAATTAATGCTGGCATAGCTTTTGTAAAAGGAAAGGAAGTTATGAATCCAATCAATGAAGTGATTAATAGTTCCTCTACTTTATTTACAATGATGTTTGCCGGAATTCTATCTCCTTTGGTTGAAGAGATTATATTTCGAGGTATATTACTTAGAAAGTTACGTAATCTAGGGGATAAAACAGCAATTGCTGCTACAGCACTGGCATTTGGACTTTTCCATGGTAATTTTTCGCAGTTTTTCTATGCAGTTGCACTGGGTCTTATTTTTGGCTATGTTGCAGTAAAAACCAATTCAATTCGTTATACCGTATTACTACATATCATCATTAATATGTTTGGATCAGTAATTATGCCGATTCTTATGGCAAGCGGTAATAATATCGTTATGTCATTTGCTACACTGTTGGTTTTGACCTTTTTTATTCTGGGGATAATCTTTTTCTTTATCTATCGTAAGAAGATAAGGGTAGAAAACATTGTAGCAGAACCATTAGAGAAACATATCTTTCGTAATTATGGAGTAAGATGTTATCTGGTGGTATCCATTCTTCTCTTCGCGTTTGTCATAATTTCATAGGTTACCTACACCCTGTTTAGTATCATGATATTAGTGATAGACAGGGTGTTTCTTGTGAATGGAGCCAAGATGTGTTAAAATAATGGTATTACGGTTAGGAGAGTGACTATGAAAATTTTCGATATTTCACAAGAGGTATTCCGTGGACAAGTTTATCCTGGGGACTTAGTACCAAGCTATGAAGTGGTATCTGATATAAGACAAGGTGACCATTATAATTTGTCCAATATCACCATGTGTGTACATAATGGAACTCATATGGATGCACCTTCACATTATATTCCAGACGGGAAAACGATAGATAAGATTGACTTAACAAAATGTATTGGTCAAGTAGAAGTGGTTGAAGCCCATGGCGAGATTTCAGCAGATGATATAAAAGAATTATTGGAGAAAGACAAGAATGAAATCATAAGTAGAGTGTTATTTAAAGGAAAATGCTATGTAAGTTTAGAGGCAGCAAGAGAAATCAACAAGAATCAAATGGTATTAGTCGGTGTAGAAGCGCAATCAATTGAGATGGATGATTCGCTTAGTCTTGTTCATAAGGAATTGCTATCTAATGAAGTAATCTTATTAGAAGGGATCCATTTGGGCAATGTACCAACAGGGAGATACACGTTATATGCAACACCCTTAAAACTAGGTGGTTTGGAAGGATCCCCATGTCGAGCTGTTATAATAGCAGAGTAGCGAATGGACAAAATGACGAGGGTATGGAATGTTTGACACTATTATTATCTTGGATTATAATGAATTGGTTATGAATATCTTTACTATAGAAGATAATGATTTAATAAGATAAATTCAAAAATAGAAAGGAGCTGCACGATATGAAATTTACGAAAATGCATGGATGCGGCAATGATTATGTTTATGTAAATTGCTTGGAGGAAAAGGTAGATAATCCTGTTCAAGTGGCAAAGATAGTAAGTGACAGACATTTCGGTATTGGTTCCGATGGTCTTATTTTAATAAAATCTTCTGACAAAGCGGATTTTCGTATGGAAATGTATAATGCAGACGGTTCTGAAGGTAAAATGTGTGGTAATGGTGTACGTTGTATAGCCAAATATGTATATGATTTTGGATTAACTAATAAAACTACCATATCACTTGAAACAAAAGGTGGAATGAAATTTCTGAATTTAGAAGTGGAACAAGGAAAGGTTAAAATGGTTACCGTAGATATGGGTGAACCAATTACTAAACCAGCTTTAATTCCAGTTGCATTGGAACAGGATATGATAGTATCTACCCCGATTGAAGTGGATGGGGAAGAATATAAGATTACATGTGTTTCCATGGGAAATCCTCATGCTGTTGTTTTTGTACCAGAAACCAAAACCATAGAAATTGAAAAAATTGGACCAAAATTTGAACATCATTCTTTATTTCCAGAACGAATTAATACAGAATTCGTACAGGTAATTGATCGCAGAACGATTAATATGCGTGTTTGGGAACGTGGATCTGGTGAAACATTAGCATGCGGGACTGGTGCAACAGCAAGTGTTTATGCATGTATTCTAAATGGATTAACAGATGATGAAGTGGTTGTACATTTACTTGGAGGGGATTTAAAGATTAAATATGATAGAGAGTTAAATACATTGTTTATGACAGGACCTGCTACTCGAGTATTTGACGGTGAGATAGAACTATAATGAAATGTGCTGTAAACCAGCAGAATGGAGCAGTTTAAAATGACTTTAAATAATTTAATAGAGAGACTAAAATATAAATGTGTCCAGGGAACAGTTGATATTCCAGTATCTGAACTTATCTATGATTCCAGAAAGGCATGTAAAGATGGGGTATTTGTTTGCATTAGTGGAGCAGTGCGTGACGGGCATGATTTTGTGGAAGAAGTAATTCAAAATGGCGTAACTGCCCTTATTGTTGAAAAGGAAGTACAGGTACCAAACCATATTACTGTTATTCTGGTGGAAGATTCAAGACTTGCCCTTGCCTATATGTCAGCGGCATTCTTTGGTTACCCTGCGGAACAATTAAAAACCATTGGTATCACTGGAACAAAAGGAAAAACAACAACTACATATATGGTAAAGTCTATTTTAGAAAGCGCTGGGTATAAAACAGGATTGATTGGAACTATAGAAACAATCATTGGAGATCGTGTAATTCCTGCGAATAATACAACCCCTGAGTCATATATTGTGCAACAAACATTCCGTGAAATGGTGGAAGCAGGTTGTCAGGCAGTTGTTATGGAAGTATCTTCTCAAGGCCTTATGTTGCATCGAGTAGCAGGATTTACATTTGATATTGGTATATTTACCAACCTTGAGCCGGATCATATTGGACCAAATGAGCATAAAGATATGGATGATTACATCCATTGTAAAGGCTTGTTATTTAAACAATGTAAGCAAGGAATTTTAAATGCGGATGATTCACACTTGGAGCAAGTTCTTAATGGGCATACCTGTCAAGTTGAAACCTTTGGGTTTAGTAAAGATGCAGATCTTAGAGCTGAAAATATGGAGTTGCTTCAAAAGCCAGGCTATTTAGGTGTGAAATTCCATGTACTAGGCAAAATGAATATGGAAGTAGAAGTGGATATTCCAGGTCGATTCAGTGTATATAATTCACTAACTGCTATTGCAATCTGCAGACATTTTAATGTGGAAGAGAAAGTTATAAAGAAAGCTTTAGATACCGTAAAAGTCAAAGGAAGAGTTGAATTAATACCAGTTTCAAAGGATTATACTTTGATGATTGATTATGCTCATAATGCTATGAGTTTAGAGAGCTTATTAACTACATTAAAAGAATATCATCCAGCCAGGTTAGTATGTCTATTTGGATGTGGTGGTAATCGTTCCAGAGCACGAAGATTTGAGATGGGTGAAGTGTCTTCAAATTTAGCTGATCTTACTGTGGTAACTTCAGATAATCCAAGAAATGAGGAGCCACAAGCTATATTAGATGATATTTTAACTGGTGTGAAAAAAGGCCCTGGTGAATATGTTGCAATCATTGATCGTAAGGAAGCAATACGCTATTGTATGGAACATGCTAAAGTAGGGGACGTGATTGTACTTGCTGGAAAAGGACACGAAGATTATCAAGAAATCCAGGGTAAGAAATATAAGATGGATGAGAGGGATTTAATTCAAGAAATCCTAGAAGAAAGTAAAATGGCATAACAGGAGATCGAAATGGAACCAATTAAAGTAAAAGAAATTGTGGAAGCGGTTAATGGTAGTTTATTACAAGGCGATGAGAACAGAGAGATTACATTTGTAACTACCAATTCCAAAGAAGTGAAGGAAGGTACTTTATTTGTACCGATCATTGGAGAAAGAGTAGATGGACATAATTATATAGCATCTGCGTTTGAACTTGGAGGAGTAGCCGTTTTTGCTTCTAGACATGAGACGAATGATTTAGATTCTGAACACGTATATATTCAGGTTGAGAACACCCTTCTGGCTTTACAGAAGCTTGGTGCTTATTATCGTAATAAATTTACCATCCCTGTGATAGGAATTACTGGTAGTGTTGGTAAGACAACAACCAAAGAAATGATTTCTGCAGCTTTGGAGACGAAGAAACAAGTCTTAAAAACTGCTGGTAATATGAATAGCCAGGTGGGGCTTCCCCTTATGATGCTAAGGTTAGAAGCACAACATGATATAGCAGTCATTGAGATGGGGATGAGCGAACCAGGAGAGATGAGTCGACTTGCTAAGATAGCTAGACCTGATACTGCAGTAGTAACTAATATTGGTGTATCTCATATTGGCCAGTTAGGTTCTCAAGAAAATATTAGAAGCGAAAAATTAAATATAATCAATGAATTTCCTTTACAGAATGGCAGACTATATTTAAATGGAGATGATATATTACTTTGTGAACTTAGGAAAGACAAAAGGAATCAGATATCACTATCGCAGGAAACAAAAGAAAAGTTAGAAGAGTGCCAGTTATTTTATTTTGGAATAAATGATACATGTGAATATTATGCAGAGGATATTAAAGTAGTGGGAGATGAAACTCACTTTACTTATCACTCACCATCTGGAATGGAAGAAATCATTCTCTCAGTACTAGGACTTCATAATGTGGGAAATGCAATGGTAGCATTGGCTATAGCAGAACAGTACGGTATTACACCAGCAAGTGCAAAAGAAGGTCTTAGAAATTATAAGCCAATAGCAATGCGTGGACAAATATTTGAAAGTAATGGACTAAAAATAATTGATGATAGTTATAATGCTAGTCCGGATTCTATGAAAAGTGGCGTACAGGTGTTACTACAGATGGAACAAGTGAAACGAAGAATCGCTGTTTTGGCTGATGTATTAGAATTAGGAGAACTATCCTATCAATGCCATTATGATGTGGGGCGTTATATTGCATTTGCCGGGTTGGATGGAAAAGTGATTGATGAAGTTGTAACAATTGGAGAAGAATCCAAAGCAATCACCAAAGCAATTGAACAAGAGAATAAGCAAATTGTCGCACATTCCTTTTGTTCAAACGAGGAAGCAATCGCTTACCTAAGTGAGAAGGTATCATCTGGAGATGCTATCTTGGTAAAAGGCTCAAGAGGTATGCATACAGAGGAAATTGTAGCAGCACTAAAGAACCATAACAATGTTTGAGATTAAAGAGTAAGGTGGTGCAGTAAATGATATATGCAGATATCATAGTAGATATTTCTCATGAAAATTTGGATAAAACATATCAATATGCTGTGCCATCAGAATTGGAAGAAAAGGCTTTAATCGGTGCATTGGTATCCATTCCATTTGGTAGAGGAAATCGGTTGATAAAAGGGTATATTGTTGGTTTGTCCGACAACCCGAAGATAGATATCAGTTTTATCAAGCCAATTGCAGAAGTGGTGGAACGTGGTTTAATTATTGAATCACACTTAATTAGCTTGGCCTATTGGATAAAAGAGAATTATGGCGCTACTATGAATGATGCTCTTAAAACAGTAATACCAATTAAAAAATCAATAAAAAACAAAGAAAAAAAATATATAGCACTACTTCTTCCAACTGAAGAGGTAAAAGAAAAACTTCTTGAAATGCAACGAAAACATTATGTTGCTAAGATAAGATTACTAGAAGAATTACTCGTGAAAGAAACAATAGAATATGATTATGCAGTTGGGCAATTAAAGATTTCGAGCGCTACGATCAAATCATTAGAACAGACCGGATTTATTAAGATAACAACAGAACGAATCTATCGTAATCCAGTGAAACGGATGGAAGTTGTGGAAACTGGATTTAAACTAAATGAAGACCAACAAAGAATCGTTGATACGATTACCAAGGAATACCAAGAAGGATTCCGCCAGACCTATCTGATTCATGGAATCACTGGTAGTGGAAAAACTGAAGTTTACATGGAGATCATAGCCAATGTTATTCAACAAGGAAAGCAAGTTATTATGTTGATTCCTGAGATTGCGCTTACCTATCAGACGGTGAATCGGTTTTATCAAAGGTTTGGAAACCGAATCTCTATATTAAATTCTAGAATGTCAGCAGGCGAACGTTATGATCAGTATATAAGAGCAAAAAATGGGGAAATAGACGTTATGATAGGACCAAGGTCCGCTCTATTTACCCCATTTCATAATTTGGGTCTAATTTTAATTGATGAGGAACATGAAGGTAGTTATAAAAGTGAAACGATGCCAAAGTATCATGCAAGAGAAGTTGCCATTGAACGTGCGTCTCTCTTAAATGCCAGCGTAATTTTAGGATCTGCAACACCGTCTGTTGAGGCATACAAAAAGGCTATGGACGGAGAATACCGATTATTTAAATTAGAAAATCGTGCTGGAAAAGGAACTCTACCAAAGATTTGGGTGGTAGATTTAAGGGAAGAATTAAAGAATAAGAATAAATCCATCTTTAGTCAGAAATTAAAAGAGTTGATTCAGGAACGGTTAGCTAAGAAGCAGCAGATAATGTTGTTTATCAATCGAAGAGGCTATGCAGGCTTTGTTTCTTGCAGAAGTTGTGGGCATGTGTTAAAATGCTACCATTGTGATGTATCACTTACAGCTCACACCAGTTATGGGAAAACAGAACGTCTTGTATGTCATTATTGCGGTTATCAGGAACCAATGCCAAAGGTTTGCCCAAGTTGTGGCTCCCCTTATATTGCAGCATTTGGGACTGGAACACAGAAAGTGGAAGACTTGGTTAAGAAAGAGTTTCCTCACGCTAGAGTCTTACGTATGGATACGGATACAACATCGGGGAAAGAAGGTCATGAAAAAATATTAGCTGCCTTTGCTAATCAGGAGGCAGATATTTTAGTTGGTACTCAGATGATCGTAAAGGGACATGATTTTCCAAAAGTAACATTAGTTGGAGTGATTGCAGCAGATTTATCATTGTATGCAGGGGATTACCGAGCAGCAGAAAAAACCTACCAGCTTTTAGTACAAGCATCTGGTCGAGCAGGACGAGGTGAAGATGCAGGTGAGGTTGTCATTCAAACCTATAATCCAAGTCATTATAGTATTACCACAGCGGCCGAGAATGATTATGAGCAATTTTATCAACAGGAGATATCCTATCGTCATATGCTTGGGTATCCGCCTATTTCCAATATATTAGCAATTCTAATCGCCTCGAAAGAAGAGGAAAAAGGTGAATTTGCCAGCCGTCTGTTAAATGATGCAATCATGGCAGAATCACAAAAGATGGATGAGCTTAAAATAATTGGACCAAGTAAAGCAACATTAAGTAAGGTAAACGATATTTATCGCAGAGTTCTTTATGTAAAATGTGAAGAATATGCTGTGTTAAAAAATATAAAGAATTATTTGGAGGGATATATTCGTTTCTCTGAATATTTTAAAGGTTGTAGTATACAGTTCGATTTTAACCCAATGAATAGTTATTAACACTATTTATTAAGAAGAAAGGATGTAAAAATGGCAATTAGAAATATTAGAACAATTGGTGATAGTATTCTTACCAAAAGAGCAAAAGAAGTAACAGAAATAAATGATAAAATTAAAGTAATCATTGAAGATATGTTAGATACTATGTATGAGGCAGAAGGAGTAGGTCTTGCTGCACCACAAGTAGGTATATTAAAGAGAATTGTAGTAATTGATGTATCGCCAGAAGGAGATAGCCCAATTATATTAATAAATCCAGAGTTAGTGAATGTAGAGGGCGAACAAACTGGACCAGAAGGATGCTTAAGCGTCCCTGGAAAAACTGGGATTGTTACAAGACCAAACTATGCGAAGGTAAAAGCGTATAATGAAAATATGGAAGAAATAACAGTGGAAGGTACGGAGTTATTAGCTAGAGCATTATGTCATGAGATCGATCATTTAGATGGATGTTTATATGTTGATAAAGTGGAAGGCGAATTATTTAGTAACGAAGAATTTGAAGAATTAGATGAAATAGAAGAATAAAAGAAAATGTCAATACACTACTGTTAAATTGTAGTGAGAGGAGTGATTTTATGAAAGTAATCTTTATGGGTACACCAGATTTTTCTGTTCCTACTCTTGAGAAAATAATAGAAGATGGTCATGAAGTAATAGCAGTAATCACACAGCCAGATAAACCAAAGGGTCGAGGCAAAGAGATGCAAGCGCCTCCAGTAAAGGAAATAGCATTAGCACATGGAATACCAGTATATCAACCAAAGCGAGTGAAGGAAGAGACTTTTGTAGAGGTTTTAAAAGAATTAAATCCTGATGTGATTGTTGTGATTGCATTTGGACAGATTCTATCCAAAGCGATTTTGGACTTACCCCAATACGGATGTATTAATGTTCATGCATCTCTATTACCAAAATTTCGTGGCTCAGCGCCGATACAATGGTCTATTATTGAAGGAGAAAAGGAAACAGGTATTACAACAATGTTTATGGATCCAGGAATTGATACCGGTGATATGCTATTGAAAGCTGTAATTCCGATTGAAGAGGATGAAACAGGTGGAAGCCTACACGATAAACTCTCCTGTTTAGGTGGGAATCTGCTATCAGATACCCTACATGCACTGGAGAATGGTACGATTGTAAGAGAAAAACAGGATGATTCAAAGTCTAACTATGCTAAAATGTTAACCAAAGAATTGGGGCATATTGATTTTAATAAGCCAGCAATTGAGATAGAACGATTAATTCGTGGATTGAATCCATGGCCAAGTGCATATACTTCTTTGGATGGGAAAACTCTTAAAATTTGGCGGGCTTCTGTAATTGATACAGTTGCGAATGGAGCAAATGGTGAAATTCTAGAGGTATTGAAGGATGAAATTCATGTGAAAACAGGAAATGGAATCTTAGCAATCAAAGAATTGCAGCTGGAAGGAAAGAAAAGAATGACAGTAGATGCGTTTTTAAGAGGATATCAGGTAACTAAAGGAACCATTTTAGGTTAGGAGTGATATTATGTTATATGGTTTGGATCCAACGTATTATTTAGTTATTATAGGAATGGTGTTATCGTTAGCTGCTTCTGCAAGTGTTAGAACAACTTTTTCCAAGTATTCTAAAGTTAGAAGCTTATCTGGTTGTACAGGTGCTATGGCAGCGGAACGAATTTTACACCAAGCTGGAATTTACGATGTAAGAATTGAACATATTAGTGGTAATCTAACAGATCATTATGATCCTAGAAATAAAACCCTTCGACTATCCGATTCTGTTTATGGACAAATGTCAGTTGCGGCAGTAGGTGTGGCAGCGCATGAATGCGGACATGCTATGCAACATGCGAGAGGATATGCACCACTTCATCTTAGAAGTAGCTTAGTACCGGTTGCTAACTTTGCATCAAATGCAGCTTGGCCAATTATTATGGCTGGTTTATTTTTTGATGCATTTCGTAGTTTGATTTTAATTGGTATTATTCTATTTTCTGTGGCAGTTCTGTTTCAAATTGTAACCCTACCGGTGGAATTTAATGCATCACGTCGTGCTGTTAGAATCTTAAGTGATACTGGAATTTTATATCAGGATGAAGTAAAACAAACAAAAAAAGTACTTCGAGCAGCAGCATTAACCTATGTGGCAGCAGCGGCAGCTTCCATATTACAGCTAATTAGGCTTATACTTATTTTTGGAGGAAGAAACCGTGACTAAAGTGAAAACAGATACTTCCGTGAACATTCGTGAATTGGTTCTCGGAATTATCATAGAAGTTTTGGAACAAGAACAGTATAGCAGTGCTGTTATTGGCAATACATTAAAAAATTATCAATATTTAGAGAAGCAAGACCGTGCCTTTTTATCAAGATTATCAGAAGGAATTATTGAACGTGCCATTGAACTTGATTATTTCATTAATCTATTTTCGAAAGTAAAAACCAATAAAATGAAACCAATTATTCGCAATTTATTAAGAATGGGCGTTTATCAGATTAAGTATATGGAACAAGTTCCAGACAGTGCAGCTTGTAATGAAGCGGTTAAACTGGCGAAGAAAAAAGGTTTTCAAACACTATCCGGTTTTGTAAATGGAATACTTCGTAATGTAAGTAGAAATCTCGATCAGATTCAGTATCCTTTGGAAGAAAAGGAACCAAAGAGGTATTTAAGTATTTTATACTCTATGCCAGAATGGTTAATCGAACATTGGATGAGAGAATTTCCTTATGAAACGGTGAAGTGTATCGTAGAGGCATCCCTAGAAGAGAAACCATTAAGCATACGTGGGAATTTGGAAAAGACTACAATGGTAGAACTGGAAAAAATGCTCACTAATGAAGAAATTCAGGTTCAACCGGGACATTATCTAACCAATGCTAGAATCATTGGAGGATATAACTATTTAAATAAGGTAAAAGCATTTCAAGATGGTTATTTTCAAGTTCAGGATGAAAGCTCTATGTTAGTTGCCCAAGTTGCTGGAATCAAAGAGAATGATTATATTATTGACGTTTGTGCTGCTCCAGGTGGAAAAAGCCTTCATGCGGCGGAACTTTTAAAAGGAACTGGATTGGTAAGTGCAAGAGATTTAACGGAACATAAGGTGAGCCTAATACAGGACAACATGAAAAGGCTTGGATACCATAATATAGAAGCAATCGTTCAAGATGCTACCAAGTTAAGAGAAGAAGATCGAGGTAAAGCAGATATTGTTTTTGCAGACCTACCTTGTTCAGGACTTGGTGTAATTGGGAAGAAACCAGATATTAAATATAAAATGTCTCAAGAACAAATGGATTCACTGGCTAAACTTCAGAGAGATATCTTATCAGTGGTTCAGGAATATGTTAAGGAAGATGGTGTTCTAATTTATAGTACCTGTACAATAAATTATAAAGAGAATCTAGAAAATGTGAAATGGTTTGCCAGCGAATTTTCGTTTGAATTAGAAGATATAAATCCTTATTTGCCGGATTCTTTATATCAAGATAGTACCCAAAATGGATATCTTCAATTGGTACAGGGGATTCATCAAACAGATGGATTCTTTCTTGCACGTTTGCGAAAAAGGAAGGTAGGCAATAAATAGTTTATGATGAACAAAATAGATATTAAATCCTTGAATTTTACTGAGCTCATGGAATCCATTGCTTTGTTAGGCGAAAAAAGTTTTCGTGCTAAGCAGATATATGAGTGGATTCATAAAAAGCTAGTTGGATCGTTTGATGAAATGACAAATTTATCAAAGGATTTAAGGGATAAATTAAAGCAAAATTATTACTTAACACAAACAGAGGTTGTAGATAAACGTACCTCTGCTTCAGATGGGACTAGTAAATTTTTATTTAAATTACAAGATAATAGAGTGATTGAGAGTGTGTTAATGAAATATAAACATGGAAATAGTGTATGTATTTCCTCTCAAGTTGGCTGTCGAATGGGATGCCGTTTCTGTGCTTCGACCTTAGGTGGTTTAGAACGCAATTTAGAACCATCTGAAATGTTATCTCAAATCTATGAGATTCAAAAAATATCAGGAGAACGGGTTTCTAATGTAGTAGTTATGGGAACAGGAGAACCATTTGATAATTATCAGAATTTACTAAAATTCATAGCTATGTTATCTGATGAACATGGACTTAATATTAGTCAAAGAAATATTACAGTTTCTACCTGTGGTATTGTAGAACGAATTCTAGATTTGGCAGAAGAACAATTACAGATTACATTAGCAATTTCCTTACATGCGCCCAATGATGCTGTAAGAAAAGAGTTAATGCCGGTGGCGAATAAATATTCAATCGAAAGTATTATCAAAGCGTGCAGATATTATTATGAAAAGACAGGTCGCAGAATATCATTTGAATATAGCTTAGTAGAGGGAGTAAATGACAGTGAGTCCTATGCAAAGGAGTTATCTGGCCTTTTAAAGGGATTAAACTGTCATGTGAATCTAATTCCGGTGAATCCTATCAAAGAACGTAGTTTTAAGCATTCTAAAGCCGAATTTATACAAAATTTCAAATTTATACTTGAAAAAAACAAAATTAATGTTACTATTAGAAGAGAAATGGGAAGCGATATTGATGCAGCCTGTGGACAGCTAAGACTTAGCTATGTTAGTAATACAGAACAAAACAGTAAGGAGGAAGCAGAATGAAGGCATTTTCAATCACAGATGTTGGCAGGAAGCGAACAATGAATCAGGACTATGTATTTTGCAGTGAAGATGCAGTCGGTGTATTCCCCAATCTTTTTATTGTTGCAGACGGTATGGGCGGACATAAAGCTGGAGATTATGCATCCAAGTTCTGCGTGCAAGCAGTTGTTGATAGTATAGAGAAGAGCAAATTAATAACTCCGATTGGTGTACTTGAGGAAGCAATTAATACTGCCAATCTTGCTGTATATAAGGAAGCTGCTACAAACAGTGACTTAGAAGGAATGGGAACTACATTTGTGAGTGCCGTCATATATGATAAGAATCTATATGTGGCTAATATTGGAGACTCGAGATTATATTTAATTAATGATAAAGTTTCACAGATAACGGAAGACCATTCTCTAGTAGAAGCAATGGTTAAAACTGGAGAAATTGAGAAAAAAGATGCTAGATTTCATCCAAATAAGAATATTATAACCAGAGCACTTGGTACAAATAAAGCAGTTACAGCGGACTTTTTTGAAGTTCAGTTAGAGGATCATGATATTGTGTTATTATGCTCAGATGGTCTGACTAATATGCTGGAAGATGAAGAAATTAACGAAATTGTGAAATCATATTCAGATGATATAGAAAAAGCAGCAAAGATGTTGGTAGAAAAAGCAAACGAAAATGGTGGGAAAGATAATATTGCTATTATTATAGTACAATTATAAAGGAGAGGTGAAAAGATGATAAAACCAGGCATGTTTATAAGCGACAGATACGAGATTATTGATAAAGTTGGAACAGGCGGAATGGCAGATGTGTACAAAGCTAGATGCCATAGGCTGAACCGTTTTGTCGCAATCAAAGTGTTAAAGCAAGAATATAGTGACGATAAAAAGTTCGTTGCTAAATTTAGAGGAGAGGCGCAGTCAGCCGCAGGTTTATCACATCCGAATATTGTAAATGTTTATGATGTTGGGGAAGACAATGGGTTATACTATATTGTAATGGAATTAGTTGAGGGTATTACATTAAAGAGCTTTATTGAACGTAAAGGTAAACTGGAAGTAAAAGAAGCCTTAGGAATTGCCATTCAGATAGCACAAGGAATGGAAGCTGCTCATGATAATCATATTATTCATCGAGATATTAAACCACAGAATATTATTATTTCAAGAGAGGGAAAGGTAAAAGTTACCGATTTCGGAATTGCGAAAGCTGCTAGTTCCAATACGATCACATCTAATGCTATGGGTTCGGTTCATTATATATCACCGGAACAGGCAAGAGGAGGATATAGTGACGAGAAAAGTGATATCTATTCTCTTGGTGTGACATTATATGAAATGATCAGTGGAAAGGTTCCATTTGTCGGAGATAATGCGGTATCGGTGGCACTTTCACATATTCAGGAAGAAGCAATTCCATTAAGAAGTTTGGATGCTAGTATTCCATCAAGTGTTGATAAAATTGTTCAAAAGTGTATGCAAAAGAAACCAGAGAGAAGATATTTAACAGCCTCTTCTTTGATCTCTGATTTAAAACATTCGATTGCTGATCCAAATGGTGATTTTGTAAAAATAGCTCCAAATGTGATTAATGATTCACCTACCATTAGTTTATCTGATGACGAAGTAAATCATATTCGTAATGCCTCAAAAGCTGCTCCATATCAGACAACAAGAAATACCGGAGCGATTCCAAAAACAAAAGCTGAGGATGAGGATGATGATGATTCTGAAGTGGATCCAAAACTAGAAAAACTCATGTTTGCGGGTGGAATCACTGCGGCAGTTATATTAGCTATTATTATTATATTTTTAGTAGGTAAAACAATTGGATTCTTTGGTGGCGGAAGCCGTGGTAATGATGATCCACAACCTTCTCCTACAGCAGTGGAGTCTATGGATCCTGATGCGTCACCAACTTCAGATGCTGAAGGGTTAGTAGTACCAAGATTAATTGGCAAAACAAGAGAAGAAGCAGAAGCTGCTCTTGATGCTTTGGGATTACAACCAAGATTTACAGAAGCACCATCGGATCTATTCCCAGAAGGTCAAGTAACGAACCAGACTCCAGAACAAGATACTCCAATTGAAGAAGGGGAATTTGTTGATGTTGTAATCAGCAGTGGATCTGAAGCGTTTAGTATGCCAGATATATACGGAAAACCAAAGAATGAAGCAGATACTGCTTTAGTAGATGCAGGATTAGTCATCTCAGAACATCCATATGAATATAACGATGAGGTAGAAGTGGACTGTGTTATTCGTACGGATCCAGCAAGAGGAAGCAGTGTAAGCAAAGGTGACAGTGTCAAAGTAATTTTAAGTAAAGGACCAGAAAAGAAAATGGTGCTCGTACCTGATTTATCTAATTGTACAGAGGCAGAAGCAATTAGTAAATTAAAAACAGCTGGATTAAGTAAAGGTAAAATCACTTATACTTATTCAAATAAAGTTGAAAAAGATCTAGTAATTAGTCAAAGTGAAACTGTGAATAACGAAGTTGAGAAAGGTTCCAAGATTGACTTTTCTATTAGCTTAGGACCAGAAGAAGTTGCTACCACATATAAATACTATGGATCTGTTACAATTAATTTTAATCCATTTGAGTATGAAGACGAAGAAGGTACAATTAAGCTTGTTTTATCTCAGAATGGTAAGAAAAAAGTTGTATATGAATCGGTAGAAGATATGAGTAGTTTTCCACTTAATGTTGATGGTATTCAAGGCTATAGTGAGTCGGATGGAACGATTACTATGTATTTAGACGATGTTTTAGTTGGTGATACGTATGCCATTTCTTTCACTAAGGTAGAGGAATAATGCAAGGAAAGATTATAAAAGGTATTGCAGGATTTTATTACATTCACACACTGGATAATCAAGTGTATGAATGTAAGGCCAAAGGTATTTTTAGAAATCAAAACATTAAACCCCTTGTTGGGGATAATGTTTTGATTGATATAATCGATGAACAGAAAAAAGTAGGCAATATGACAAAGATCTTAGAACGCAGCAACGAGTTAATTCGCCCTGCCGTTTCCAATATAGATCAAGCCATTGTTATTTTTGCTGCAGCAAAACCAGCTCCCAATCTCAATCTATTGGACCGTTTCTTAATTATGATGGAAAGACAGAATGTGGAGACGATCATCTGTTTTAATAAAAGGGATTTAGTATCAGAGGAAGAAATCAAATATTTAGAGGATATTTATGCAACTTGTGGTTATCAAGTGATTTTTGCCAGTGCATACACTAAAACTGGTATGGATCAGATTAAAGAAATAATATTAAATAAAACAACAGTGTTGGCAGGTCCCTCAGGCGTTGGGAAGTCTTCCATCATTAATCTAATACAGCCGGAAGCTAATATGGAGACCGGCTGTATTAGTACGAAAATAGATAGAGGTAAACATACGACTAGGCACTCAGAATTGTTTTGTGTTGAAAATAATACCTATATTATGGACACGCCTGGATTTAGTTCGCTCTATACCAATGATATGGAGAAAGAGGAATTAAAAGATTATTTTCCTGAGTTTCATGAATTGGAAGGAACTTGTAGGTTTCAGGGTTGTGTACATGTAAATGAACCGGATTGTGCAGTAAAGACTGCACTTGCCAATGGAATCATTCGTACCAATCGCTATGAAAACTATGTTGCTATATACAATGAATTAAAAGATCATAAAAAATACAAATAGTATTTGTTTGTTATCAGAAAGGAAAAGGGTTTGCTTATGTTAAAATTAGCGCCATCTATTCTTGCAGCAGATTTTGCAAATTTAGGAAGAGATGTGAAGGCAATTGATATAGGGGGAGCAGACTATGTACACATTGATGTAATGGATGGTGCATTTGTACCTAGTATATCATTTGGGGTGCCAATCATTAAGTCAATTAGAGAGATCACAGATTGTTTTTTTGACGTCCATCTAATGGTGGAAGAACCAATCAGATATATCGAGGATTTTGTTAAAGCAGGTGCAGACAGTATTACAATTCATGCTGAAGCATGTAAGCATTTGAATCGAACGATCATGGCAATAAAAGAACTGGGAGCGAAGGCAGCGGTATCCTTAAATCCTGCTACTCCATTAGAAGTGTTGGATTATATTCTGGACGAGGTTGATATGGTTCTACTAATGACGGTTAATCCAGGATTTGGAGGACAGAAATTTATTGAATCCTCCTATGAGAAGATAAAGGCTTTAAGTAAAATGAAACAAGAGAGAAAACTTACATTTGATATTCAGGTAGACGGAGGCATCACGTGCTCAAATGTAGAACGGGTTATTCTATCAGGAGCTAATGTTATTGTTGCAGGTACAAGTGTATTTTCTGGTGATATTGTGGAAAATATAGCAGCATTTAAGGAGGTTTTCGAACATGCTACTAACAGAGATGAAACTAGGGAAGTCACTTGAAATCTTTGTTCTTCGTGGAGAATATAAGTTCAGGCTTGTAAGTAAAATTGAGGATATTCAAAAAGGTAGAGTTTGTGTCACATTAATTACTGCAAAGACCCATGTGTTTCAGTTTTATCATACTGACCGGATCTCGTTTATTTATAAAGATGAAAATCGTCTTTGGAATTGGTCTGATGTGATTGGTGGAACAACAGAAATAGATGGATATCAGCTTCATTGTTTTTATACGGATAAGGAAGGTGAATCCTATAATCGTAGAAATTCATATCGCGTATTTATTGGAGAAGATATTAAACTTCATTATTACATTACGGCAAGTAATAAAGTGGCAAAAGTTTCTGGTTTTGAAGAAGTGGATAAAGATATAGAACAAAAGTCAGAAGGCAAAGAAATGAAAGAAATGGTATGCGATGGATTTATTAAAGATTTAAGCGAAAACGGCGCTGGTATTTTTTCGGACGAACGATTTTCGTTGAAAGATGAAATATCATTTACCATATATTCTGATTTTGGCTCTTTTATTTGTAAAGCAGAGATTGTTCGTGTTTCACAGGAAAACCATGGAATATATAAACGATTCTATGGTTGCTATTTTACCGAATCGGATCGAAGATTAATCAAGCACTTATTTAAATTACAAAGGCAGGCTCTTCAAAATAATCGATAAGAAGATGAAAGAGAATGTGGGTATGAGATGAAAGAAAACAATCAAAATATACTTATTATATCAGGAGGTAATCTTGATATATGGTTTTTAGAAACTTATTTACGCTATCACGAATACAATCAAATCATATGTGTAGATGGTGCTTTGTATGTTGCAGATCAATTGAACATGACAATCGATTGGTTGGTTGGAGATTTTGATACTGTATCCAACGAACTTCTTCTGAAATATGAAGATATGGTAGAAAAAAATCTGATATCAACGAAGATCAGAAAGTACAAACCTGAAAAAGATGCGACAGATACCCAGATTGCCATTGAACTTGCAATGGAATTAGGAGCAAATGAGATTGTTCTGTTGGGAGCAACTGGAACTAGGTTGGATCATACATTGGGGAATCTAAACTTATTAATGAAACCATTATTGAATGACATAAAAGCATGTATAATCAATGAAAATAACAAAATTTATTTAATAAATAAAACTTCCGTTATTAAAAAACAAGAACAATACGGTTCTTATGTTTCTTTGATTCCATTAACAGAACAAGTAACAGAGGTTACTTTGACTGGGTTTATATATCCGTTAACAAATTATATGTTAACAATTGGTGAAAGTATTGGAATTAGCAATGAAATACAGGAAGAGGAAGCTTCCATTACATTAGAAAAAGGAATTTTAATCGTTGTAGAGTCAAAAGATTGACCCACACAGCAGAAAGAGGTTTAAAATGAAATTAGGTATCGTAGGGTTACCAAATGTAGGAAAAAGTACATTATTTAATTCTTTAACAAAAGCAGGAGCAGAATCAGCAAATTATCCGTTCTGTACCATTGACCCAAACATAGGAATAGTTCCTGTGCCAGATGAGCGTTTAAAGGTATTAGGTGATTTATATAATACAGCAAAAATCGTTCCTGCAGCAATAGAATTTGTAGATATAGCAGGATTAGTAAAAGGTGCTTCAAAAGGTGAGGGACTAGGTAATCAATTTCTTTCTAATATTCGTGAAGTTGATGCTATTGTACATGTGGTAAGATGCTTTGAAGATTCTAATATTATTCATGTTGATGGTTCTATTAATCCACTTCGTGACATTGAAACAATTAATTTAGAATTAATCTTTTCTGACATTGAAATTATTGAACGAAGAATAGCCAGGGCTTCAAAAGGAGCTAAAAATGATAAAGCACTTGCGAAAGAAGTGGAATTATTAACGCGAATCAAAGCATATTTAGAAGATGGTAATCTTGCGAAGAGTTTTGTTACTGAAGATGATGAGGAAGAAGTTTGGCTAAATGATTACAATTTATTGACATTTAAGCCGGTGATTTATGCAACTAATGTAACAGAAGAAGACTTAGCAGATGACGGTGCTTCCAACGACCAAGTAGCTAAAGTAAAAGAATTTGCTGCAACGGATGGATCTGAAGTTTTTGTCATTTGTGCTCAGATTGAACAAGAAATTGCTGAATTAGACGAAGAAGAGAAGAAAATGTTTTTAGAAGATCTTGGATTAAAGGAATCTGGTCTTGAAAAATTAATCCGTGCAAGTTATAGCTTACTTGGATTAATTAGTTACTTAACAGCTGGACAACAAGAAACAAGAGCTTGGACAATAACAAAAGGTATGAAAGCACCTCAAGCTGCTGGTAAAATTCATACGGACTTTGAGAGAGGATTTATTCGAGCAGAAATTGTTAATTATTCTAACTTAGTTGAATGCGGAAGTTATAATGCTGCAAAAGAAAAGGGATTAGTTCGCTCAGAAGGGAAAGAATATATAGTACAGGATGGAGATGTGATTCTATTCCGATTTAATGTATAAAGGAGCTGACAAATATGGCAGGAGCAGATATTAGATTCCCTAATTTAGGCCTTGAATTAGACTCGGTTGGAACCGGAATTACTGTATTTGGATTTGAAATTACGTTTTATGGCATTATTATAGCCTTGGGTATGGTAATGGGATTTTTAATAGTGGAATGGCAAGCAAAGCGAACAGGGCAGGATAAGGATTTATATTTAGATTTTGCTTTGTATGCAATTGTCCTTTCTGTAATAGGGGCAAGACTTTATTATGTTATTTTTAGTTGGAGTGAATATAAGGACAACCTTATTCAAATATTTAATATTCGAGGGGGCGGTCTTGCGATTTATGGTGGAGTTTTAGCTGCTATATTAACTGCATTTGTCTATACTAAGATAAAAAAGATTTCTTTTTTGTTATTATTAGATACCGCATGTGCAGGATTAGTTACAGGTCAGATTATTGGACGATGGGGTAATTTCTTTAACCGCGAAGCGTTTGGTGGTTACACAGATAATCTATTTGCAATGCAGTTGAAAAAAACTCAGGTACAAGCAGGAAATATTACATCTGATATTCTAAACCACGTTGTAAACGTTGATCAAATTGAGTACATTCAGGTGCATCCCACATTTTTATACGAATCTTTATGGAATATAGGTTTATTAATCATTCTATTGCTATACACGAAACGTAAAAAATATGATGGTGAGATCGTATTATTATATTTACTGGGATATGGCTTGGGTCGTATGTGGATTGAGTCATTAAGAACGGATCAGTTATTAATCTGGGGAACTGGCTTGGCGGTCTCACAAATGCTCTCGTTCTTATTGGTTATATTTGCTATTACGATGATGATTTGGAAGAATGTTATGTTACAAAAGAATAAAAAAAGATAAAATAGGACTAAAGACCTAAAAAGATGCAGATATCTATATATAGTAGATATCTGCATCTTTTTTTGGCTTTATTACTACATGTTGAAATGCGATTTTTTCTTTGGGAGATGGGTTCTACTATACCGTAAATATTTCACATTTTTGCTTGAATAATTCCCAAAAATGATATAAAATTGTACCATAAGTGGAGCGAAGTGGAGTAAAGTGGAGCGAAGTAGTAACATATTCCAAAGATGACGGGTAGGTGTAGGCAATGTTCATGGGGGAATACAATCATACGATAGACGCCAAAGGCAGAATTATCGTACCGGCTAAATTCAGAGAGTCACTGGGTGACGAATTTGTGGTGACTTTGGGTTTAGATGGTTGTTTGTTTGCATACCCGGATGAACAATGGCAGAATTTTATCGAAGAGCTTAAGAAACTGCCAGGTAGTAAAGAGGCGAGACAGTTACAGCGTTATTTCATGGCTGGAGCGGCTACCTTAGAAGTGGACAAGCAAGGAAGAATACTAATACCGTCGAAATTAAGAGAACAAGCGCAACTAGACAAAGATATTGTATTTGTTGGAGTTTTAAATAAAATAGAAATCTGGAGTAAAGAGCGTTGGGATGGAAATAATAGCTATGAAAATATGGATGAAATTGCAGAACATATGTCAGAGTTTGGGTTAAGTTTTTAGAATCTGCAAATAATCGGGAAAGCTGGGGAGAAAATATGAAATTCGAGCATAAATCAGTATTACTAGATGAGACAATTGATGGATTAAACATAAAAGAAAATGGTATTTATGTGGACGGAACCCTTGGCGGAGCGGGACATGCTTATGAGGTGTGTAAACAACTAGGTGCTAATGGAAGGTTTATCGGAATTGATCAAGATGCAGCTGCTATCGAAGCGGGAAGCAATCGTTTAAGTGAGTTTGGCGATAAGGTTAAGATCGTTAGAAGTAATTATAGTAACATGGGACAAGTTTTACATGAGTTAAACATTGAAAAAGTGGATGGGATAGTACTTGATCTTGGTGTATCCTCTTATCAATTGGATACCATTGACAGAGGTTTTTCATATCGTGAAAATGCACCATTGGATATGAGAATGGATACTAGACAGGAACGAACAGCCAAAGATATTGTAAATGGTTATAGTGAATCAGAAATATATCGAATTATTCGAGATTATGGCGAAGATAAATTTGCAAAAAATATAGCAAAACATATTGTAAGAGTACGGGAAGAGAAAGTCATCGAGACAACAGATGAATTGACAGAAGCGATTAAAGCAGCGATACCGATGAAAATCAGGATGAATATGGGACATCCTGCTAAGAAAACATTTCAAGCGATACGTATTGAACTGAATAGGGAGTTAGAAGTTTTAAATAATACATTAAACGAGATGATAGATCTTTTAAATGAAGATGGTCGTATTTGTATCATAACGTTTCATTCTTTAGAAGATCGTATTGTGAAAAGTATTTTTCGTAAAAATGAAAATCCGTGTACATGCCCACCAAGTTTTCCAGTGTGTGTATGTGGGAATAAATCAAAAGGCAAGGTTATAACTAGAAAACCAATTATTCCAAGTGAAGAAGAAATGGAATTGAATAAGAGGTCAAAAAGTGCTAAATTAAGAATTTTCGAAAAACATGATGCAATTTAGAGGGAAGAGGGATTTGCATGGACGCAAGAAGTAGACATTACGAAGATTTTGAGTATTTTGAAGGAAATACTGTTCGTAAGCTCTCAACGGTTCCTGATTATAATCGAGAGAGAGTAGAACGAAATCAAGATAATCAAAGAAGACAACAGGTTAGAAGGGGAGCATCAAAAAGAGAACAAACTATGGGGATAGATTTGGTTTCGTTGATGTTTTTGACCGCTGCAATTATTGTTACCATGTATGTGTGCGTGGAATATTTACAAGTTCAGAGTGGCATTACTGGAATGAGTAAAGAAATCGTTTCACTAGAAAATCAAGTTCTAGATCTAAAAAATGAGAATGCAACTACCTTAGAGCAGGTAAATGCTTCTGTAGATTTAGCCTACGTCTATGAAGTGGCTACGAAACAGCTTGGGATGGTTCATGCAAAGAACAACCAAGTAATTACATATAATGGTGTGAAAAGTGATTATGTAAGACAATATGATGATATACCAAGTAGCGATAAATCTGATTTTTTTGATTATATACTAAAAAATCAGAACTAGTTCAAAGAGAAGTAGGTGCATCCAATGAGCAGAATTACTAAAGGAAAGACAAATAAAATAAAAAAATTCAATTCCAAAATGCAAGCAAATCTATTGCTTGTATTTTGTGTTGTTATTCTTCTTTTTTCGGGACTAATTGGCAGAATTCTATTCTTGAATTATAAAGATGGAGATGAATATTCCAAACGTGTATTGTCGCAACAAACTTATGTGAGCAATGCAATTCCCTATAAACGTGGCGATATTGTGGATCGAAATATGACAGTAATGGCGAAAAGTGTTAAAGTATATAATTTAATTTTGGATCCAAAGCTGATATTACAGAAAGACAAGTTTCGGAATCCTACCATTACAGCGCTTACCAAATGTTTTGATTTGTCTAAAAGCGACATTGATACCATTTTAGAGAAAAAGTCAACTATGCAATACGTGGTAGTTTTAAAAGAATTAGATTTTAAACAAGTATCACAATTTCAGAAATTACAAAAAGCTGATAAAAAGGGATATATTAAAGGGGTATGGTTTGAAGAAGAATATGTGCGAAGATATCCAATGAAAACAGTAGCATGTGATGTGCTTGGATTCACAACAAAAGGAAACGTAGGTAATTGGGGTATTGAACAGTTTTATAACGAAGACCTAAATGGAGCAAACGGTAGAGAATACGGATATTTTGATTCAGATTTAAAGTTAGAACGAACAGTAAAACCAGCAGTTAATGGGAATACCATTGTGTCTACCATCGACGCCAATGTTCAGAAGATTGTTGAAAAAAAGATTGCAGATTTTGAAGAAGAGATGGGAGCAAAAAATGTTGCTGTTTTAGTTATGAATCCAAATAATGGTGAGATATATGCTATGGCATCTAATCCTGTGTATGATTTGAATAATCCTACTGATTTAACGCCGTTTTATACAAAAGAAGAAATCGACAAGATGAGTGAAAAGGATACCACCGATGCATGGAATGCAATATGGCGAAATTTCACGATTAGTGATACTTTTGAACCGGGTTCTACCTTTAAACCGGTTACAGTCAGTGCTGCACTAGATGAAGCAAAGGTAACGAATAATTCTTCCTATGTATGTGACGGTTCCCAGAATGTATCTGGCGTTGATATAGGTTGTAGTCATACCCATGGTACGATTTCACTTGGGGAAGCGATTTCACTCTCTTGCAATGATGCCTTAATGCAAATCGGAGCCAAGATAGGGTACTCTTTTTTCTTAAAATATCAGACGGATTTAGGATTTGGTGGTAAAACTGGAATCGATCTTCCGGGTGAATCAACTGGAATTACATTTAATAAGGATACATTAGGTCCAGTTGAATTGGCTACCAGTACATTTGGACAGGGTGAGAATGTAACAATGATTCAGTTGGCAAGTGCTTTTTCGGCAATTATTAATGGAGGGAATTATTATCAACCTCATGTTGTGAAACAAATTTTAAATGATAATGGTGCTACGGTTAAGACTATGGAAGGTAACTTAGTCAAAAAAGTGGTTACTAGCCATACGAGTGATTTGTTGCGAAAGTATATGGAACAAACGGTTTTAAATGGAACTGGAACCAGTGCAAAAGTAGATGGTTATAGTATTGGTGGAAAAACGGGTACAGCGGAAAAGGATGGTAGAGATAAAACAAATTATTTGGTATCTTTTATTGGTTTTACTCCTGTTGAGAAGCCAGAAGTAGTAGTTTATGTTGTTATTGATGAACCTAATGTAGCAAATCAGGCTCAAAGTTCCATTCCAAGCAAGTTGACTGGTGAAATTATGAAAGAGATTCTGCCGTTTTTAGGAGTATACCCTTCTGAGGTTGATATAGACGAAACAAATCAAACAGATACAAATAAGGAAGAGGATACAACAATTGAAGATGCAACTATTGAAGATTTAACAGAAGAAGGCAAAAAAGAAGAAGATAAAACGGAAGAAGAGAAAACAGAGAACGATACAAATGGACAAGATTCTGGAAGAGAAGATACTACAAAACAAAACAAGCAAGAAAATTAATTATTATCACGCTCAAGTTATTATCATAACTAGTCATAATCCATAATAAAATGAAATAATTAGGTTTATGGAGTTATGCCTATGGCAAGAAATAGAACGTATCACCGTAGAAATGCGTTAATTATGGTTGTCATAATAATTATTACAGCCACTTTACTTATGGTTCGTCTTGGATATTTGATGATTGTTCAAGCTGACTATTATGGAGTAAGGGCAGAAGAAATTCATCAAAGAGAGCGACCAATCAAAGCAGAACGTGGAATTATTTACGATGCCAATGGGATTGAAATTGCGAATAACAAACCGGTATGCACTATTTCTGTGATACATAGTCAGATTACTGACCCTGAAAGGGTAATAAACATTTTATCTGATGAATTAGGAATTAGTGAAGAAAAAGTTAGAAAAAGAGTAGAAAAAGTATCTTCTATTGAGAGAATTAAAGCAAATGTAGATAAAGAGATTGCTGACCGAATTAGAGAGTACGATTTAGATGGAGTAATGGTTGATGAAGATTATAAGCGATTCTATCCGTATGGAAGTTTAGCATCTAAGGTTATTGGGTTTACAGGAAGTGATAATCAGGGCATTATTGGATTGGAAGTTTCTTATGATAAATATTTAAAAGGACTAGATGGAACCATACTAACTTTGACTACTGCAAGTGGAGTTGAAATACCAAATGCTGCAGAAGATCGCGTGGAACCAATTCCAGGTAATAATTTATATATAAGTTTAGATATTAATATACAAAAGTATGCTGAACAGGCAGCACAGAAGGTTCTAGAAGCAAAGCAGGCCAAAAGTGTGAAGTTGATTGTAATGAATCCACAAAACGGAGAAATTTACGCTATGGTAAATTGTCCAGAGTTTGACTTAAACGATCCCTATAAACTAAATGTTCCAGTGGAAGGTAACCTTACGGCAAAACAAAAGACAGATATGTTAAACAATATGTGGAGAAATGCATGTATAAGTGATACATACGAACCTGGTAGTACGTTTAAAATAGTAACAGCTACTGCTGCGTTAGAAGAAAAGGTTGTAAAATTAGACGATAAGTTTTCATGTCCTGGGTATAAAAAGGTAGAAGATAGAATCATTCGCTGTCATAAAACCACAGGGCATGGGTCAGAAACCTTTGTGGAAGGGATTATGAATTCATGCAACCCTGTGTTTATGGAGATTGGAGCTAGAGTAGGCGTTAGCGATATGTATAAGTGTTTTCGCAAGCTTGGTCTTTTTCAAAAAACAGGTATTGATGTACCAGGTGAGGCAAATTCCATCATGCATAAAAAGGAGGATATAGGCGCTGTTGAATTAGCAACTGTATCATTTGGTCAATCTTTTCAGATCACCCCTTTGCAATTACTCACTGCAGCAAGTGCAATAGTAAATGGCGGAAACACAGTAACACCTCATTTTGGTGTTGAGATCCGAAGCAGTAATGGAGAGAATATAAAAAAACTAGCATATGACAGTAAAAAAAATGCAGTTAGTAAAGAGACCTCTGAAACAATGAAATTTTTATTGGAAAAAGTTATATCAGATGGAACTGGAAAAAGAGCCTATCTTCCAGGTTTTCGTATTGGTGGGAAAACAGCGACATCAGAAAAATTGCCTAGAAGCAGCAATAAGTATATTTCGTCTTTTATTGGTTTTGCACCTGCTGATAATCCCAAAGTAATTGCGTTAGTATTAATTGATGAACCGGTGGGAATTTATTACGGCGGAACGATAGCTGCTCCTGTGGTAGCAGAAGTTTATCAGAATATTCTTCCTTATTTAGGAATACATCCTGAGTATACGGAAGGGGAAGTGATTAATCAAAATAGTGACTTGATTCTGTACTAAGAATAGAATATAATGTTATAGTTAAGTTGAAGAAAGATGTTTAATAAACAAAATAGAAAAATACGCAAGATAATTACGAGGTGAATTTCAATGAGTTTCGATGTTTTTATTCCGGTTTTAATATCATTCGCGATAAGCGTTGTACTTAGTCCAATCATTATTCCTTTTCTTAGAAAACTAAAATTTGGCCAGTTTATTCGTGATGAGGGTCCTGAATCACATCAAAAAAAGTCAGGTACACCAACCATGGGTGGACTTATTATTTTATGCAGTGTAGTGATCACTTCGCTATTCTACGTTAATGATAATAAAGAGATCATTCCGATTCTGTTTGTAACATTAGGGTTTGGTTTAATTGGTTTTTTAGATGACTATATTAAAGTAGTGATGAAACGTAATTTAGGATTAAGAGCGTGGCAAAAAATGCTGGGTCAAATTGTTATAACTGCCGTTTTTGCCTTTTATATCATGAATTATACAGACCTAGGCACAACCATGTTGATACCATTTTCCGATGGAAAATATTTAGATGCATCCTTTTTGTATCTACCAATGTTATTTATTGCAATGATTGGTACGGTAAATGGTGCTAATTTTACAGACGGATTAGATGGGTTAGCTTCTAGTATCACTGTTCTAGTAGCTACCTTTTTTACCGTGGTATCCATTGGCTTAAATAGTGGGATATCACCAATTACATGTGCCGTAGCAGGAAGTCTATTGGGCTTTTTGGTCTATAATGTTTACCCGGCTAGAGTATTTATGGGTGACACTGGATCATTAGCTCTTGGAGGTTTTGTTGCTGCGACAGCATATATGTTAAGAATGCCATTATTTATCTTAATAGTTGGAATTATATACTTAGTTGAAGTAATTTCTGTCATGCTTCAAGTTAGTTATTTTAAATTAAGTGGTGGAAAGAGAATCTTTAAGATGGCACCGATTCATCACCATTTTGAGTTATGCGGCTGGGCTGAAACTAGAGTAGTAGCAGTATTTTCAATTATTACTGCGTTATTATGTTTGGCAGGTTTAGTTGCTATGTAATTAAAAATTAGATCACAAAATTAAAGGTAGGAGCAAAGATATGAATTTAGAACACAAAAGAGTTTTAGTAGTTGGAAGCGGGCTAAGTGGTGTAGCAGCCGTTAAACTGTTGGATGCTGTAGGAGCAAATGTGATTTTATTTGATGGAAACGATAAAATTACAGAACAAGAGGTTAAAAACAAACTTCCACTTAACATATCTTTTGATATTATACTAGGCACTTTGCCTAATGAAATGATGGAAACTTTAGATCTAGTTGTTTTGAGCCCGGGAGTTCCTACAGATCTAGATTATATCAATGCTATTAGAATGAGAAATATACCGATATGGGGAGAAATAGAACTTGCATATCAATTTGGACATGGTAAGATTGCTGCGATAACGGGTACCAATGGAAAGACTACAACCACTGCTTTAGTTGGCGAGATCATGAAAACTTATTATGACTCTGTATTTGTTGTTGGTAATATAGGAATGCCATACACAGATGTAGCTCTTAGCACAAAAGACAATTCTGTAATTGTGGCGGAAGTAAGTAGTTTTCAATTAGAAACCATCTATGATTTCAAACCAAATGTAAGTGCAATTCTTAATATAACACCAGATCATTTAAATCGTCATCATACCATGGAGAACTATATTGAAGCAAAAGTAAATATAACAAAAAATCAAGGAAAAGATGAGACTTGCGTACTAAATTATGAAGATGAAGAACTTAGAAAGATTGCTTCTAAGCTAAATACAAAAGTATTCTATTTTAGTAGTGGTAGAGAATTAAATACAGGAATTTATCTTGATAAAGATGGATACATAATTTTAAGTGAAGATGGTGAAAAGACATCAATTTGTAATATGAATGAACTGAAATTACTTGGAACTCATAATTATGAAAATGTTATGGCTGCTATTGCTATAGCAATCCAACTGAATGTACCAATCAATTATATATATAAAGCAATTACCTCCTTTGTGGCGGTAGAACATCGAATTGAATATGTTACAGAGAAAAATGGTGTAACATATTATAACGATTCCAAAGGAACTAATCCAGATGCAGCAATTAAGGGAATTCAGGCTATGATAGCTCCGACCTTACTAATTGGAGGCGGATATGATAAGGATTCCGATTACGATGAATGGATTGAAGCATTTGATGGAAAAGTAAAATATCTTATCTTGTTAGGTCAGACCCGTGAGAAAATTGCAAAAACAGCTAAAAAATATGGTTTTAAAAATATAATCATGGTAGACAGTTTACAAGAAGCAGTAAATGTATGTACAGAGAAAGCAGAACCTGGAGATGCGGTATTACTATCACCTGCATGTGCAAGCTGGGGAATGTTCAAAAGTTATGAAGAACGCGGAAGACTATTTAAGGAATATGTTATGAATATTAAGTAATTTGCTTGCTAAAGCGGGCAGGGGGGATTCAAAATGACAAGAATAGAAAGAGAACGAATGGGTGGGAAAACAAAGTTTCATAGCTATTATGACTATAGTTTGTTATTTCTGATTTTATTTCTTTCTTGCTTTGGATTAGTAATGATTTATAGCACAAGTTCCTACACTGCACAGGTCAAATTTGGTGACCCCATGCAATTTCTAAAAAAACAAGCGTTATCTGTTATCATTGGTGTCATTGCAATGCTTATGATATCGAAGATTGATTATAGAATTCTAATTAAGAAGATACCGTTATTTCCGCTAAAATTAACTACCATTGCTTATGTATTGGCTATCATATTGCAGGTTTATGTATTGTTGTTCGGTACAGTAATAAATGGTGCAAAACGTTGGATTAATTTAGGACCGTTAGGAACGTTTCAACCATCTGAGTTTTCGAAAGTTGCAACTATCATATTAGTCGCTTATATAATCAATTTGGCACCAAGAAAATTAGATAAAATATCAGGTTTTATTCGTGTCTCAGTTTATATGAGTCCATTAATTGTATTAATTGCAGCGGAAAACTTAAGTACAGCAATTGTAATCTGTGCAATCATGGTTGGTATCTGCTTTGTGGCAAGTAAGAAGAAGCTTTATTTTGTTGCTGCAGGAGCCGCCATTGTTGCAATAGGGGCTATTTACATAAAACTCGGAGAAGGATTTCGTGTGGAGCGTGTAGCTATCTGGTTGGACGTTGAGAATCATGAAAAAGGATTTCAAATATTGCAAGGATTATATGCTATTGCATCTGGTGGAATTTTCGGAACAGGGCTTGGCGAGAGTATGCAGAAATTGGGCTTTATACCAGAGTCTCATAATGATATGATATTCGCAATTATTTGCGAAGAATTAGGTCTTTTTGGAGCTGTGGCTGTTATTTTGCTATTTATTCTACTTATTTGGAGATTATTTATTATTGCTATCAGTGCTCCAGATTTATTTGGTGGACTTTTATGTGTTGGAGTTCTGACTCATATAGCTGTTCAGGTTATTATTAATATTGCAGTTGTAACTAATTCCATACCATCCACTGGAATTCCGCTTCCATTTATAAGTTATGGAGGAACTTCAGTAGCAATTTTACTGGCGGAGATGGGGGTTGTACTTAGCGTATCCAATCAGATTAAGTATGAACGTTAAGCTATAAAATAAGAGAAAGGCACATCATTCAAACAAAAGCATATAATATTGTTATATTTCCCAAAATGTTTGAGGTGTGCTAAGTGGATTGGATAGAAGTTGTCGGTGGAAACCATTTGTATGGAGAAGTGGAAATACAAGGATCCAAGAATGCAGTATTACCGATTTTGGCAGCTTGCATACTAAATAAAGGGGTATCCAAAATTAATCATTGTCCAAGAATTAAAGATGTATTTCATATGTTGAAAATACTCGAGGGCATTGGCTGTAAGATTTCTTTTGAACATAATACAATTGTGGTTGATTCTAGTATGCTTAATACCTATGTGATTGCTGCAAATTATGTTGGCTCCATGCGTTCTTCCATTATTTTATTAGGATCCATGATTGGAAGAATGAAGCAGGTTACTATAGCATATCCAGGGGGCTGTTCCATAGGAGCCAGACCGATTGATTTACATTTTAAAGCGTTACGTGAAATGAATATACAGATTGAAGAAGAAGATGAACTCATTTGTTGCAAAACAACGGAAATTAGAGGGAAACATATAGAACTTCGGTTCCCAAGCGTTGGTGCTACGGAAAATATTATTTTAGCAGCGGTATTAGCCAATGGGATTACCTCAATACAAAATGCCGCAAGAGAGCCGGAGATAGTGGAATTATGCAATTTTTTAAGAACCATGGGTGCTGTGATTTGGGGTGATGGTACAGAGTTCATAACGATATCAGGTGTAACCTCTCTTCATGATACAGAATATACCGTAACCGCAGATAGAATCGTTACTGGAACCTATCTTGCTGCCGTAACTGCGGCAGGTGGAGCTGCGTCACTGAAGTCAAATTGCGCTAGTCAACTAGGAAGTGTAATTAGTTTGATACAAGAGATTGGTAGCGATATTTCTGTGAAACAGGATTTTATAACAATTACATCAGATGGAACCAAAAAAGCAGTACCACTACTTCAGACCAGTCCTTATCCTGGATTTCCGACTGATATGCAATCGCAGATTATGGCTATATTAATAAATGCCAAAGGAACGAGTACACTGGTGGAGAGCATTTTTGAATCAAGATATCACAATGTAGTAGAGCTTAGAAAGATGGGTGCTTGTATTGAAACAGACGATTCCATAGCAGTAATAAAAGGTATGGAAAATATCTGGGCAGCCAACGTGAATGCGCATGATCTGCGAGGTGGCGCAGCGCTTGTGATTGCTGGATTATTTGCAAAGGGGAAAACCAGAATAACCGGTATAGAATATATAGAGCGCGGTTATGAAGATATTTGCAGAGATCTGAAATTATTAGGGGTTGACATCAGAAAGGTTCATGAAGACTTAGAATATCCTGATGAATGATGTATGATACAGAGGGGAGTTAAGATGATACAGAAAGTACAAATGAAAAAAATAGTTCTTCTTTTGTTATTGCTTTTTCTAATTCTCTTCTTTTTATTCTATTTTAGAATTGAGAAAATCAATATTAATGGGTGCAACTATTATACGGAAGAGCAGATTAAAGATAAAATATTTACTAGTAAACTAGAATATAACTCAATCTATCTTTACATTAAATATCGATATTTTAAAGCTAAGGATATACCATTTATTCAGAAGGTCACAATCGAAAGAGTAAATAATCACGAAGTTAATTTGAATGTTTATGAAAAATCTTTGGTAGCATGCATTCGATATATGAGTGAATATATCTATTTTGATAAAGATGGAATTGTATTGGAAAGTTCCCCTAATAAAATAGAAGAAATACCGTATGTTACAGGAGTAAATTTTGATAGTTTTACGCTTTATGAGAAATTAAAGGTAAAAGAGGATGGAATTTTTGATACCATACTAGAACTATCACAGCTATTGAAGCAGTACAAGCTTACAGTGGACAAGATTAGCTTTAATCATAAGGATGAAGTGAGCTTAACAAGTGGTCAGATATCTGTTTTATTAGGAAAACATCAATTTTATGATGAGCAGATTGCTGCACTTTCTTCCATTCTTTGGCAAGCAAAAGAACAACAATTAAGCGGTGTTTTGGATATGAAAAATTACAAGGCTGGAGATGATGTAATTTTTAAAAAGAAAGAGAAGAAATAGGAAATAAATATATATAAATTATTTGAAATTTAGGGTTGATTATTTGTAGGAAAAACTATATTATATAGTATAGAGTTTAAAATTGTGACTTTGTATAATTAATATTGGGAATATATCGTGAAGGAGGAAGTACCTTGCTTGAAATAAGGACAAATGAGGCGGATTCAACTGCAAAAATACTAGTTATCGGAGTTGGTGGTGCAGGGAATAATGCTGTTAATAGAATGATAGAAGAAAATATTATTGGAGTAGAATTTATTTGCGTTAATACGGACAAGCAGCATTTACAGAATTGTAAAGCACCTTCTTGCATTCAAATTGGGGAAAAGTTAACCAAGGGATTAGGGGCTGGTGCACAACCTGAAATTGGTGCAAAAGCTGCTGAGGAGAGTCGTGAAGAGTTAACTGATCTAATTAAAGGTTCTGATATGGTTTTTGTTACATGCGGTATGGGTGGTGGAACCGGAACAGGTGCTGCTCCAGTTGTAGCAGAGATATCAAAAGATCTTGGTATTTTAACAGTTGGAATTGTTACGAAACCATTTAAGTTTGAAGCGAAAGCACGTATGAATAATGCAGTATCTGGAATTGAAAAGTTAAAAGAACATGTTGATACTTTAATTGTGATTCCAAACGATAGATTATTAGAGATTGTTGATAGAAGGACAACCATGCCAGATGCACTTCGCAAGGCAGATGAAGTATTACAACAAGGTGTACAAGGTATTACAGATTTAATTAATGTACCTGGATTAATTAACTTGGATTTTGCAGATGTTCAGACTGTTATGAAGGATAAAGGCGTTGCACATATTGGTATTGGTGTTGGCAAGGGTGATGATAAGTGCATTGAAGCGGTAAAACAGGCTATTACAAGTCCACTTCTTGAAACAACCATTCAAGGAGCATCGCATGTTATTATTAATATATCAGGTGATATTAGTTTAATCGAAGCTAATGATGCCGCTACTTATGTTCAAGAATTAGCAGGTGAGACTGCAAATATTATCTTTGGTGCTATGTATGATGAAACCTCACCGGATGAGGCGACAATTACGGTTATTGCTACTGGATTAGAGGAAACATCATCAGGAGTGAAACCACCTAGTTTTATTAATAACAGTGTTCCTAAGAATAATTTTCAGTATAGACAACCAGTATCACCTACTAGCAATCCTGTACATAATACAGCGAAACCAGCAAGTACGGCAGTGCCTGTTAGCAGACCTGTTACTCAAAGTACAATGAAGCCTGTTTCCTCTAATACAGAAGCGGAACATGGTGGAATTAAGATACCAGAGTTTTTACAAAAAAATCGTAATAATAAATAAATGTTACAAGAAACACCACTAAAAATCATTTCCAATGATTTTGGGTGGTGTTTTTAGGTTATTATAAGGACTATGTTTCGTAGAGCGGAACTGGTCCTTTTTCAGTTATGGAGAATATATACTAAAGAAACTATTTAAGTAAAAAATCAAGTTGAAAATAAAAGAAAAATGTAAAATATGGTGGGTTAAAAAATAGATATAAATTCCAAATTATGACAATTATATCGGGGAGATGGGACTATAATAGAACTATCCTCATGAATGGATGAAGCAATGATACGGAGGTGGAATTTGAACTTTGTAGTATATTTAGACGTATTTTTTTGCGTTAATTTTGGTATGAATTTGGTGATTTTAATTCTACTAAAATGCTTATCCAAACAAAAAAGTTCTATGCTAAGAATCATATTAGCAAGTGCCTTTGGAGGGGCAGGAGCATGTATCACAGTCATCTGTCCGGGAATGAATCTTATGATAAAGTTTTTATTACTTTATGTGGCAGTAAGTATAGGAATGATTGTTATAGCATTTTCCTACAATGGTTGTCTTTTATTAATTCAAAATGTTGTAAAACTATACGTTGTTAGCTTTTTTATAGGTGGTTTGTTTCATTTCCTTTATTATAACATGAATGATTTTATGAAAGAACGGTTTAGTAATAAGGTGTACGAAAATGCTTCCATAGGTTTTTTGATAGTCGTGGGTATTCTGTTGCTATTAAGTATACCAGTGTTAATGCGATTATATCATAAGATGAGAAGACAAATTGCAGTGATATATGAGGTTGAACTTTGGGATGAAGACAATTGTGTGAAGGGGTTAGGACTATATGATACGGGGAATTCGCTGAAGGATCCTATAACAGGGAAGCCTGTGATTATTGCAGAATATAATGCAATAAAGTCACTTCTGTCCATAGAGATGCAAGAATACATAAAAAACTATTTTCTTGTTAACACACAAGATGCTTCCATGACAAAAATAAAATGGATTCCTTATCATTCTTTGGGAAAGAATCATGGTTTTTTACCGGGCTTATTTTTTTCAAAGATGAGGGTGGAAATAGATGGGGTAATGCAGGAAGCAGAGCATGTTCTTGTAGGGCTTTATCAAGGTTCCTTGTCGGTAGGGAATGAATATCAATTTATATTGCATGAGGAATATTTATCAACAAATTATTTAATTAGGAGGAAGTTATAATGCTTTTAAAAATATCCATGCCAAATCGTTTTCAATTTAGGGTAATTCCTGAATTTAGAAATATAATTTTTAGGCAAAGGGGAGATATTCACTATATTGGAGGTGCAGAAGTATTACCACCTCCGCTGGATTCTGAAGAAGAAGCAGAAGTGATAGACAAGATTGGCACGGAAAGTGATACGGAAGCAAAAGCAATTTTAGTAGAACATAATTTAAGATTAGTTGTTTATATAGCCAAGAAGTTTGATAATACTGGAATTGGAGTTGAGGATTTAATTTCAATTGGAACGATTGGATTAATTAAAGCGATAAATACCTTTAACCCAACTAAAAATATTAAATTAGCAACGTATGCTTCCCGTTGTATAGAAAATGAAATCTTAATGTATTTAAGACGTAATAATAAAACAAAAATGGAAGTTTCCATAGATGAACCTCTTAATGTTGATTGGGATGGAAATGAATTATTGCTTTCTGATATTCTAGGAACGGATGAGGATATTATTTATAAAAACATTGAAAACGAAGTGGATAGAAAGCTTCTTAATAAAGCCTTGGCTAAGCTGAGTGAGAGAGAGAGGATTATAGTACAGTTAAGATTTGGTCTTAATACAGAAGATGGAAATGAAAGAACGCAAAAGGAAGTGGCAGATTTATTAGGAATTTCCCAGTCTTATATCTCTAGGCTTGAGAAAAAAATTA
Organism: Bacillota bacterium; assembly: GCA_023420935.1. GTDB lineage: Bacteria > Bacillota > Clostridia > Lachnospirales > Lachnospiraceae > Mobilisporobacter. Next base: position 35,093 of record JAEZUR010000089.1, read on the forward strand.
TTAAGAGATTAAAAAAAGAAATTCTGCGGTTAGAATAACCAATTTTTACATATTTTATTTGGTATAAAACTAGTATAAATCTATAAGAAAACGTGAATGATATTTTATAAAGAAGCAATGATGTTGGAGGTTCTGATATGGCTCTTTATAAAGTTGAAATTTGTGGAGTAAATACGGCAAAACTACCATTACTAAAGAATGCAGAAAAAGAAGAATTATTTGCTAAAATAATGCAGGGCGATAAAGAAGCTAGAGAGCTCTACATTAAAGGGAACCTTAGGTTAGTATTAAGTATTATTCAAAGATTTTCTAATAGTAATGAAAATGTGGATGACTTGTTTCAAATTGGTTGTATTGGTTTGATGAAAGCGATCGATAATTTTGATATTACCCAAAATGTTAAATTTAGTACTTATGCGGTTCCGATGATTATCGGGGAGATCAGGAGATATCTTCGTGATAACAATGCAATAAGAGTAAGTAGATCATTGCGAGATACCGCTTATAAAGCAATTTATACCAAAGAGGCATTAATGAAGAAAAACGATAAAGAGCCCACGGTAAGTGAAATTGCTGCAGAAATAGGAATTAGTAGTGAAGATATTGTTTTTGCCCTTGATGCTATTCAGAATCCTGTTTCTTTGTATGAGCCTGTATGTTCTGAAAGTGGTAATACACTTTATATTATGGATCAGATCAGTGATAAAATGAATAAAGAAGATAATTGGATTGAAGAAATATCCTTAAATGAAGCAATAAGCAAATTGCCAGATCGAGAAAAAACAATTATAAAACTAAGGTATTTTGAAGGTAAAACACAGATGGAGGTTGCCAAGGAGATACAGATATCTCAGGCACAGGTCTCCAGATTGGAAAAATCGGCTTTAAAAAATATGAAGAACTCACTAACCATTCGTGAAAAATCAGTCTCAAAATAATGATAGTTCCATATATTGAATTAAGACATTAGTTTGGTGATATTCGTATGCGGATGTGTGAATTGAAACAAAAGGAAGTTATCAATACCTGTGATTGCCAGCGACTAGGCTTCGTATCAGACGTTGATTTTCATTGTAAAACAGGTGTTATTACACATATCATTGTCCCTGGTCCTTGTAAGATATGGGGTATACTTGGACGGGATCATGAATATGTGATTCCATATTGCTGTATTAAACAAATAGGCCCGGATGTTATTTTAGTGGAGATAGAACCAGAAAAAGCACTGGTAAAATGTGAATATTAGTGTACTTATCCTTTGGGAAGTCATGTTTGACTTCCTGTTTTTATGAACTTTATTAATTTAATTTGATAAATCATACTTGACTTTTGAAAGAATATCAATATAATCAACTATAAAAAGGCACAAGAAGGTGTAAGGGAGGATTACATATGAAATGTCCGTTTTGTGGGGAAGAAAACACAAGAGTAATCGATTCAAGACCAGCAGATGATAATAGTTCCATAAGAAGAAGAAGACAGTGTGATAAGTGTACCAAGAGATTTACTACTTACGAAAAGGTGGAAGCAATTCCATTAGTTGTGATTAAGAAAGATTTAAATAGAGAATCCTACGACAGAACCAAAATAGAATCAGGTGTATTTCGCTCATGTCATAAGAGACCAATCTCGGTAGATCAAATGAATGCGTTAGTAGATGATGTAGAGAATACAATCTTTAATATGGAAGAAAAAGAGATACCTAGCAGTAAAATTGGTGAAATTCTAATGGACAAATTAAAGGATTTGGATCCAGTTGCATATGTAAGATTTGCTTCTGTGTATCGTGAATTCAAAGATGTAAATACCTTTATGAATGAACTGAAAAAGATTCTAGATAATTAAAAAAATGGTTGTAGTATTATTTTTAGTCTGATATACTGATTTTGTAGTCGGCTGTGCCGTAGGCATAGCCGTTTTTTAGTTACCAAGGGAATATGTACTTTCATTGTTGAGAGAGCGATGAAAGGAGCAATATTATGTTTTATAAGACATTTAGTGCAGTGATTCATGGAATTGAAGGCTGTATTGTAAATGTAGAAGTAGATGTCAGTGATGGATTACCAATGTTTGATATGGTAGGATTCTTGGCATCAGAAGTAAAAGAAGCCAAAGAAAGAGTTCGGATTTCCTTAAAGAATTCGGGTTTTCGGCTACCAACCAAGCGTATTACGATCAATCTGTAACCAGCAGATATCAAAAAAGAAGGTACGGCCTTCGATCTTCCTATTGCAATTGCAATTCTAACCGCATTCGGTTATATTCCTCAAATTAATTTGGAACATACGCTACTCATAGGCGAATTAAGTTTAAATGGCATCATAAATCGGGTAAATGGAGTATTACCCATTGTTTATGCTGCTAAAAAAGCGGGATTTACAAGGTGTATTGTACCACAAAGTAACGTAAAAGAAGGAGCTGTAGTTCATGATATACAAGTAATTGGGGTAGAAAATTTATCACAGGTAGTAGAATATTTAAATGAGCAAATAATAATTGAACCTCAGGTGATTCATAGCGGTGATATTTTCAGTGATAGAGTAAGAGATGCTGGAATTGATTTTGCAGATGTAAATGGTCAAGAATTGGTGAAACGTGCAGTAGAAGTTGCAGTGTCAGGAATGCATAATTTCTTGATGATAGGACCTCCGGGAGCGGGTAAAACAATGTTAGCCAAGCGAATTCCAACCATTATGCCTGATTTGTCCTTTGAAGAAAGTATGGAGATATCTAAGATTTATAGTGTTTCGGGTTTGCTAAGCAATCAGCAGATTCTAGTTACAGAAAGACCTTTTCGTGCTCCGCATCATACCATCACTAATATAGCACTAACTGGAGGCGGAAGAACCCCTAAACCAGGTGAAATCAGCTTGGCATCTGGTGGAGTACTATTTCTTGATGAATTAACTGAGTTTAACCGAAATACGATAGAAATTTTAAGGCAACCTCTGGAAGAACGATTTGTCACAATTACCAGGCTAAATGCATCCTACCGGTTTCCAACGAATTTTATGTTAGTAGCGGCTATGAATCCATGCAATTGTGGTTATTATCCTGACCGCAATCGGTGCAGCTGTACACCCAATCAGATTAAACAGTATATTGGAAAAATTAGTCAACCTCTTTTAGATCGCATTGATATTTGTTCGGAAGTAGATGGAATTCATTATCATGAATTAGAACAGAAAGGAAATCATGACACTTCTAGTGTGATTAGAAAAAGAATCATGAAAGCACGTGAACTTCAAGAAATTAGGTATGCTAAAGAATCCATCCGATTTAATGCAGAATTATCACCTAAACTAATTAGTAAATACTGTAGATTAAAAAAAGAAGAGGAAATGATTTTGGGTGATGTATTCGAGAAATATAATCTCAGTGCCAGAGTGTATCATAAAATCTTAAAAGTTGCCAGAACCATAGCGGATTTAGACGGGGAAGAGCAGATTAGTGAAAAACATTTAAGAGAAGCAATCTGCTACCGAAGTATTGACAAGAAGTATTGGGGGTGCGAATGTTAATGGAAGAGAAAGAGTATTGGTATTGGCTCTGTAATCTGAAAGGAATCGGAGTGAGAAAGATTACAGCTCTACTTGCTTGTTTTGAGCATCCAGAGACTATTTATAATGCAGAAAAGAAGTATTTAAGTCAATTAAATGTTTTATCAGAAGGTGATATAAAGGAACTTACCAGTGAAAGGAATAGAGCTAATATAAATGAAAGTTATGGGAAGTTAAAGGAAAAAGGGATTAGATTTTTTACAAATAAGGATACAGAATTTCCGGAAGGTTTAAAAAATATTTATGATGCGCCTGTGTGCCTCTATGTGCGAGGCGATTTGCCGGTAAGAGAGAAAAAGACAATTGCTATTGTAGGTGCAAGAAATTGTTCTAATTATGGGAAAGAAATAGCGTTTTATTTTTCAAAAGCACTTTCACAAGCAGGAATACAAGTGGTAAGCGGATTAGCCATGGGAATCGATGGATATGCCCATAAAGGAGCATTAGAAGGTAAGGAACCAACCTTTGGCGTTATGGGTTGTGGAATTGATATCTGTTACCCTGCTTCCCATATTGAGCTATATATGAAGATGCAAAATCATGGGGGAATTATTTCTGAATACGGGCCAGGTATGCCTGCTAAACCAGGAAATTTTCCAATGCGTAATCGTATCATCAGTGGACTGAGTGACGGAATTCTTGTGGTTGAGGCAAAAGAGAAAAGTGGATCGCTCATTACGGCAGATATGGCTTTGGAACAAGGGAAAGATGTATTTGCGATACCAGGAAGAATCTGTGATAATTTGAGCAAGGGGAGTAATAATCTTATTAAAATGGGAGCTGAACTAGTAAATGAGCCGGAGGATATACTTAAATATTATAATGTATTATGTAAGGATAATATGAAAAACATGATAGAAGATAAAAAGTACCTTGAACCCGATGAAAAACTTATTTTTAATGGACTAAGTATCATTCCTAAGCATATAAATCAGATTGTAGCAGAGACTAATATTGGACTCTTAGAAGTTATACAAATATTAGGTATCCTAGAGAAGAAAAATTGGATTAAGCAAACAACGAAAAATTATTATTCTATTATATTGTAAAAATTAGCTTGAAACAAAAGTGAAAATAGTGTATGCTAATTTAAGTTTCGGGCTTAAGCATATCATTCAAATAGTAGGGGAAACTAATTTAGTGTTTAGCGTATAAATAAGTATTGCGAGCTTTTGCTACGAAAATATAAAGTAAACTAGAAAATGTGAAGATAAGATGTGAAGAATAAGGGAGTGTTGAAATGCCAAAATATCTAGTGATTGTGGAATCACCTGCAAAAGCCAAGACGATTCAAAAGTTCCTTGGAGCAAACTATGAAGTATTAGCATCCAATGGTCATGTTAGAGATTTACCAAAGAGTCAGCTTGGTATTGACGTACAAAATGGTTTTGAACCTAAATATATAACAATACGTGGGAAGGGAGACTTACTTGCTAAATTACGTAAGCAAGCGAAGAAAGCAGACAAAGTCTATCTTGCAACTGACCCTGACCGTGAAGGAGAAGCTATTTCTTGGCATCTATCCATTGCTTTAAAACTGGATGATAAGAAAAGTAGTCGAATCACGTTTAATGAAATAACTAAAAATGCTGTAAAATCATCCATAAAGCAAGCTAGAGATATTGATATGAAACTGGTGGATTCTCAACAGGCAAGAAGAGCTCTTGATCGTATGGTGGGATATAGCATCAGTCCTTTGTTATGGGCGAAAGTAAAAAGAGGTTTAAGTGCAGGAAGGGTGCAATCTGTTGCACTTCGTTTGATCTGTGATAGGGAAGAAGAAATCAATGCATTTTTACCAGAAGAATACTGGAACTTGGATGCAGTTTTTGATGTAAAGGGAGAAAAGAAGCCGTTAAAAGCTAAATTCTACGGTGAAATTAATAAGAAGATTACAATCAAATCGGAAGAAGAATTAGAGGAGATTAAACAGAAGTTAAAGAATGCATCTTTTCAAATATCAGATATTAAGAATGGAGAACGCATTAAGAAAGCACCTGTTCCGTTTACAACCAGTACTTTACAGCAGGAAGCTGCCAAGACGTTGAATTATTCCACGCAAAAAACAATGCGTTTAGCTCAGCAATTATATGAAGGTATTGATATTAAAGAGCACGGAACGATCGGTTTGATTACTTATTTGCGTACCGATTCGACTAGAATATCAGAAGAAGCGGATTTTGCAGCGAAAGAATTTGTAAAACAAAACTATGGTGCTGAATTTGTAGCTGAGCAGGAAGAACAAAAAAACAATGGTAAGAAGATACAGGATGCTCATGAGGCTATACGTCCGACTTATGTTGAATTAACACCAACAAGAATTAAAGAATCTTTAAGCCGTGATCAGTTACGTTTGTATCAATTGATTTGGAAACGATTTGTTGCAAGTAGAATGCAGTCAGCTCGATATGAAACAACATCAATTAAAATTGACGGGGGTGGGTATCGTTTTACTTCAGCAGCGTCTAAGTTAGTATTTGATGGTTTTATGACGGTGTACTCAACAGAAGATGATAAAGTTGAAGAGTCAACATTAAGCAAATCTATTGAAATAAACTCTCAAATTACTTGTAAAGAATATGATTATAGTCAACACTTTACGCAACCACCAGCACATTTTACAGAAGCATCTTTAGTAAAAACGTTGGAAGAACTGGGAATCGGAAGACCAAGTACGTATTCACCAACTATTACCACGATTATTGCTAGAAGATATGTTGCCAAAGAAAACAAAAATCTTTATGTAACAGAGCTTGGTGAAGTTGTGAATCATATTATGAATAAAGCATTTCCTACAATTATTGATGTAAACTTTACTGCGAACTTAGAATCACTATTAGACTGTGTGGAAGATGGAACAGTTCAGTGGAAAACAGTGGTAAGTAATTTTTATCCAGATTTAGAAGAAGCGGTTAATCATGCATTAAAAGAATTGGACGAAATTAAGATCGAAGATGAAGTAACAGATGTTATTTGTGAAGAATGTGGTAGAAATATGGTTATAAAATATGGACCACATGGAAAGTTCCTCGCTTGTCCAGGTTTTCCAGATTGTAGAAATACTAAACCATATCTGGAAAAAATTGATGTTCCATGTCCAAAATGTGGAAAAGATGTTGTGATTAGGAAAACCAAAAAAGGAAGAAAGTATTTCGGTTGCGAGGGGAACCCGGAATGTGATTTTATGTCTTGGCAAAAACCATCCAAAGAAGTCTGCCCTGAATGTGGCGGCATGCTTTTGGAAAAAGGTTCCAAACTAGTATGTGTAGATGAAAAGTGTGGCTATATGAGGAATAAATAGCCATAATTGTTGTATTTTATGTATTTATCTAAAAAAGATAAAATATTCAAGAAAATGTATGTCAAAACGACGAAAAAACTATTGTTTTTAAGTAATGTTTGTGTTAGAATTTATAAAGCAGTACAATTAACAGAAAGAGCCAATACTTTAAAACGACTATTCTGAATATTTAAAACAGCAGCGAGCTTTTGCTTATTCGACTGCAAAGTCTCCGGGAGGGTTAACATGAGCGTACAATTGCTTGACAAAACAAGAAAAATTAACAAACTATTACATAATAACAATTCGCACAAGGTAGTTTTTAATGATATTTGTGAGGTTTTAAGTGAAATACTCGAATCAAATATCCTTGTTATCAGCAAAAAGGGAAAAGTTCTTGGTATTAAGAACAGAAATGATATTGAAGAAATTAAGGAATTGATCAAAGATAGTGTTGGAGGTTATATTGATACTCTTCTGAATGAAAGACTTTTAAATGTGCTTTCTACCAAGGAGAATGTTAATTTGGCGACACTTGGCTTTGAATTTGATCATGTTACCAATTATCAGGCTGTGATAACCCCTATAGATATTGCAGGAGAACGTCTTGGGACTTTATTCCTATATAAGAAAAATGCTCAGTATGATATAGACGATATTATTTTAAGTGAATATGGAACTACTGTAGTAGGACTTGAGATGATGCGTTCTGTAAATGAAGAAAGTGCTGAAGAAAACCGTAAAGTACAGATTGTAAAATCTGCTATTAGTACCCTTTCATTTTCTGAATTAGAAGCAATTGCTCATATTTTCGAGGAATTGGATGGAAATGAAGGAATCTTGGTTGCTAGTAAAATTGCGGATCGTGTTGGAATTACTAGATCTGTAATCGTAAATGCACTACGTAAATTTGAAAGTGCAGGTGTAATCGAATCCAGATCTTC
>JAEZUR010000116.1 GCA_023420935.1 Bacillota bacterium
GGTAAGCAGTGCAATAATTATTAATACAAAAGTAAACAAGTCACTATATGTAACATAATTCATCCGCACCACCTCCCTTCTGGGAGGCTAACACACCCTGTACACGAATATTCCTTAATCTAACTTATCACAACACCCATTTAATTACAATCGAACATAAAATTAAATATATTTTTACTTTTATATTTATTTAAGCAAATTTAATTATACAAAAAGACACCATCGTACTCCAAATTTATCAATAAAATCAGCCATTAATGGACTGAATTCGCATGGCCCTAAAGGAAAGAAGATTTCGGCTTTATCTTTGAGAATATCATAAGCTTGTTGAACCTTCGCTTCATTTCCTTCACCATAATGTAAACAAAACTGCATTGTATTACCTGGGATTGGTGTGTTTAAGCTTTCATTAGTCTCGGCTACTGATAAAATATGACCATCTATTTCAAGTTCTGAATGATAATATGTGCCATCTGAACTTTTTACGTGGTAGCCCAAAGTGGCGTTAAATGCCTTTAAATAAAGCTCTACTGCTTCTGTACTTCCTTTTACATAAGCTTGCATCATTGATCGTTTCATGAGGTATCTCCTTTTTAAACTAAGATTAATTTATCGATGATGATTTCTTGATTATCATAACGATATAAAAATTATATCACAAAAACATGAAGTACTGCCATATTTATACAAGTATTTTACTGCTATGTACCCGAAGGTTTTATATAATGTTTTATTTGAAATTTATCCGTTTTTTTGTTTATATAGAAAGGCACTAACACTTTTACTTGTAAATAAAAGTATACAGCTAATTAGAGAATAAGTTAAAAGAAACACGGTATAAATAACACTGTATGTTGATGTAAACATAACGATATAACCATTAGTTAAAAGTTTAAGCAAAAAATACACAGAAAGCATGGATCCAATTGCAAATAAGTATCTTACCCATACTACGCCATATAGCAAGGCTATTATTAATATAATCTGAATTACCAAAGAAATATAGTCGAAGTCGATGAAAAAAGACATAAGGGAGAGGAGAGTATTAATAGTAGCGATGGTAATGACGATAATTTTTCCAACCATATAGTTGCGTTGTTGCTTTTTGTGGAATTTCAGAATGGATTGAACTTTTTCTTGCTCTGTTATTTGATTCATAGCACCTCCATGGTGGATTATGTGTGCGATAATATTGGAAACATAAAGTTACGATTATTTTGTAACATTGTATCTGATCCTAAAATAAACAAAGTATCTTCTTCTAATGGTGTAAATTTATATGATTCAGTCTCTTTTGGAGTAAAGTAAAGTTTTACTTTTGTTGTTTCTTCTCTTAGCATATAGAAAAGTATCTTATCTAAAGATACATCTTCTTTGTTGCAAAAAACTTCGTATATCTCTAGTGTATCATATTCAAAATTAGCTACTATCACTGTATCAAGTTCTCTAATATAATAAACATTATCTTTTTGAAATAGGGTACAATAAAACATAATTAGTTCTGCATTGTCAAGCATAGATATTTGTGCTATTGGAAATGAAGTCTTAGCTTTATCAAAAACATATTCTCTGTCGTACTTGTTGGACATTATTAGCTTCTTAACACTTCTACCTTCGCGATTTTTACTGATTAACTTTGTACATTGAAATTGATTGAACTTGGTAAACCCAAATTTAGGGTATAAGTCAAGAACAGATTCGTTGGCGAATAGATAAATATAATCACATTTGGTTTTCCAATCAGCAATTACTTTTTCTAATAGCACTCTAAGTAATCCTTGATTTCTATATGCCACATCTGTCATAACTGTTCCTAATTGTATCAATTGTTTGGTTTTTCCATAAACATTCATGTTCATTATATTAACTGATACATTTGAAACAACCTTATTGTCAGCCATTAGTGAATATGGTATGTATTGGTTTTTCCAATAGCCATCCTGATACCACTGTTCTAAGTTAAAACCAAATGTTCTTTCTGTCAGTTCGTTAAAACTCATTCTATAGTTATCATCTTTTCTATTTCCAATAACAAATTTATATTCTTTATTGCTTATATTTATATATTCCATATAATCTCCTCATAGTAAAATGTAAAGTTAATATTTACATCAGCAAAATGATAGATAAATTAAACGATTAATCTAACGTAAGATCCACCGCCAAACTATCGATTTCTAATTCATATATAGTATTAAAAATTCTAGTAAGGTGTGTTTTTTCTTCATTCTGTTTTACCCTTTCGCATGAACAATGATTAGTATTTATTTATTAATTTTAAAACGTAATGTAATTATATAACAAATGTAGTAAAATAAATACCATAATTTAACAACAAGTTCATTGACTTGAAATTTGTAAATAAAGTCTGAAAGGTAACAATATGATTAACGTGTATTTGGATGACAATATCGAGGTTAATAAATATCAGACTCTACTTAAGTTTATTAATGGAAGAAGTGACAGAATATCGGTTGCAAGGTATTATCAGGGCTTTATTAATGAAGTAGAGTTTAATAGAATGCAGAATTATTATGAGGATTACATACAGAAGGAAGATAAAAAAAGAAGAGAGCAATATAACAATAATCCAGAATATAAGAAAAAATTAATGGCATGGCTGAAAACGGAGAGGGAAATTGTTAATTATTTTGATGAACTCTTAAAACAGGATTTAGAAGCTTTTAATTGTGTGAAGTATGATGATTTTAAAGGGAAGAAAGAGAATAGATTCACAACATCATCCAGTGAGTTTATTAAGAGTGAATTTACTAGAGTAACACCGGTAACACAGAATCCCGTTTTTGAAATGAGTTATTTTAAGATTGGTGAGATATATAATAATATTGTTTGTAACATGAAGGAACTATTTGATTATCCGTATAAAATTAATGGAGTTGAATTTGAGGATTTAACATTTTATAAAGAGGATATTAATATACTTTCTATATGTTCGCATGAACGATTTGCACATATAAAATTAGATGAAGATGCGTTTGAGCAGTTTAAGAAATTAGAGATTGAGTATCATATATAAATTATCAAAGTAATATAAGGAGGCAAATTGCCTCCCTATATTGTTAACTGATATTTAATTACAAACCATATTTCCCGGTTTGAGAATCTCTAAATAGAGGAATATGAGGAGGATTAAAAGTAAAGTATACAATGCAAGCAATGATTAGCAAAATACCAATTATCCCGAGTATAGTTGCATAAGGTATTCTAGTTTTCTCTCTTTGTAGTTGTTTATAACTAAATAGGTATCCAATAAGGGTAGCTAATACAAAGGTGGCTATATCAGCCCATAGATAGTCATCACCTATAATTCCAACATAAGTGTAAAACGTTACAACAATTGTGCACATGGCAAGAGCAATGGATAAGGTTTTAATAAGTATAAAATTAGGTAGTTTTTTCCCGTATACAAAATACTCTACAAATGAGAAAAGTAATATAGGGGTATATACTAATTTTAAATGTTCCCAAGTGCTCTCGTTAACGGCACTAAATATTGCCACTACTGGATTATTTCCAGACCATTCATAAGTAAAATGTAATAATGTTCCTAACAATAGTGTAAAGATAGTTCCTGCTACATGCAAATACTTCCTCTTCATGAAATAACCTCCATAAACTCGGTTTAGGATAGTCATAAGTCGGTAAACATATAACTTCCATGCTTTATCTATAGTTTATGAAACGCAACAGATTCTATTCAAATGGAAATTGATATTGTATTAACCCTAGATCATCTCGGATTTTAATTAGTTCTTTTTGAACTGCATCGTTTATTGGTACACCGCTGTCTTTTCTTTCTTGCCATACTAGATATTCTTTTTCTCCGGCAGTAAAAATATAATCCTCACCGGGAGCTTTGGTTGATGAACGAAGTTCTCTTAGAATGTCCCCACAAGTCTTTTTAAAGGATTCAAGACCCATAAAAGCTTCTGTATCAATTGCGATAAAGAAATGTCCTAAGTGATAAGGAACCTTTTCTCCATGCTCGCTTATACCAGTAAGAGCCCGTAAGAAATTACCTTGTTGCAGTGCTGCAGAAAGAATCTCCACAACGGTTGCGTAACCATAACCTTTATAACCTGCTAATTCTTCACCAATTCCACCAAGTGGAGCAAGTGCTGCTTTGCCAGTATTTAAGTCACTTAAGATTTGATTGGATTCTGTTTTTGCTTTCCCATCTCTTCCGATTACCATACCGGATGGAGTGGATTTTCCGATTCTAGCATAATATTCAATCCTGCCACGTTGTGTAATTGAGGTGGCACAATCAAGTACAAAAGGAAATTCTTCATCAGTAGGCATTCCAAAGGTTAATGGGTTGGTGCCAAGCATATTTTCTACTCCAAAGGTAGGTGCTATGGAAGGTCTGGCATTGGTTCCGGTGATGCCGATACAACCTGTTTTTGCCGCCATGGTTGCATAATAACCAGCAATTCCATAATGGGTTGAATTTCGTGCGACTACCATTCCCATACCATACTTTTTAGCTTTCTCAATTGCCATATTCATGGACTGATAGCCAATTACTTGCCCCATTCCATCATGACCGTCCACAACTGCAGTAGTGGGAGTTTCCTTGATTAATTCAAACTGGGTGATAGGATTTTGAATTCCATCACGAATACGATCTAAATAAATAGGTTTAAATCGATTTACTCCGTGTGATTCAATGCCTCGTTTATCAGATTCTAATAATACATCGGCACAGATTTTAGCATCTTCTTCTGGAATTCCATAACCCTTAAATGCATCAATGACAAAGCTTGTAATAGTAGACCAATCTACAATATTAGATTTTGACTCCATAATGTTCCCTCCAATCATTTTGTTGTATGACAAGTTAAGGTGCACCGAACCGATTTATTTGAGTAAAAAATATCGTTTGGTATATTTTAATTATATCACAATTGGAAAAAGTTATTAATATATTTTGATATATTACAAGTGGCTATTTAGGATTGACAATAGCACAAAAATGAGCCATAATACACGTGCATAGCCTATGCGAGGAGGATGAGAAAAAAGTGAAAAAAGTGTTTGTTTTACTATTGTTCGTTGTATGTCTGATGGGTTTTTCAGGTTGCAATCAGAATGATAAGGGAGGAAATAATCAAACAGTGGATAAAACGGAGGAACCAACCTTCGTGCCGACGAAAGAACCAACACCGGAGCCTACCGTTGCCCCAACGCCAGAACCAACCATTGAGCCAACGCCGATACCGGAAGTTGTTACCGATGAAGCGACTGTTCAAGGTATGGCAGAAGAAATTATGCAAGGTATGACATTGGAAGAAAAAATAGGCCAGATGTTTATTGTGAATTTTGAATTATTGGATGATAGTCAGGGGAGTTTTTACGAATTCAGAGATTGTACTGATGCAATGAAAACGAACATGGTAAAGTATCCAGTTGGTGGGGTTATCTTTTTCTCTAGAAATATTGAAACTAGGGAACAAACCTCTCAATTTATCATTGATCTACAAAATCAATCTAAAGTACCATTGTTTGTTGCTGTTGATGAAGAAGGCGGTGATGTTGCAAGGATTGCGAATAATGATAATATGAAAACCACCAAATTTCCAAGTATGCAGCAAGTTGGAATCTTAAACAATAAGGATTATGCATATGATATTGGCACTACCATTGGTAGAGAAATTAAGGAATTAGGATTTAACCTTGACTTTGCTCCGGTGGCAGATGTTAAAACGAATCAATCCAACACTGAAATTGGCAATCGTTCGGTAGGCAGTGATCCAAAAAAGGTAGCAAGTATGATCACTCAGATCGTGAAAGGTCTACAGGAGCAGGGGATTAGTGCAACCCTGAAACATTTCCCAGGACATGGAGATGTGGATGGAGATTCCCACCAAGGTGCTGTAAATGTTGAGAATGATATACAGAGATTAAGAAAGATAGATTTTGTGCCATTTAAATCCGGCATTAAAGCTGGTGCCGATTTTATTATGGTATCCCATATTTCAATCAGCAGAGTGACAGAAGATACCGTTCCGTCCTCACTTTCATCCTTAGTAATGAAAGAAATGCTTCGTGATGAATTGGGATTTAAAGGGATTATTATTACAGATGCTCTTAATATGAAAGCAATTACCAATGATTATTCAGCAAGTGAAGCTGCAGTAACCGCAGTGAGTGCGGGAACGGATATATTATTGATGCCAGAGAATATAGAAGAGTCATTTCGAGCTGTATTAGAAGCAGTTCAAGATGGAACTATTTCTGAGGATCAGATTAATCAATCTGTAACACGAATTTTAGAAACAAAGATTAAGAGAGGCCTAATTTTGTCCAATACAGAATTGATTTATAAGTAAAATAGAAGTTATTAAAAAGCCGTACTTATAGCAGAAATCAAGGTTATTTGCACTTTGATATGAATTGATAGCAAAAGCCTATTCCCTTTTAGCATTTTGTAACAAAAATGCGAATTTGAAAGGAAAATCTCGAAAAAACTATTGCGTATATTTTTAGCTACGCTATAATTATAAGTGTAGTTCTCCCCAATCAGAGCCGTTACTTACTGAATGGGTAAGTAAAAAAGAATAAGAAAAGGATAGGTGGCAAAGGTGAAGAAATTAGACATGCTATATGAAGGTAAAGCAAAGAAAGTTTATACAACTGATGTAGAAGATGTTTATATTGTTGATTACAAGGATGATGCAACCGCTTTTAACGGAGTAAAAAAAGGCACAATTACAGGTAAAGGCGTTATTAACAATAAAATGACCAATTATCTTTTTCAAAAGCTTGAGAAAGTTGGAGTTCCAACTCATCTTGTAGAAGAGTTGAGTGATAGAGAAACTGCAGTAAAGAAAGTTGAAATTGTTCCATTAGAAGTAATTGTTAGAAATGTTGCGGCTGGTAGCTTTTCACAGAAGTTAGCAATTGAAGAAGGAACGAAATTAATTGCACCTACCCTTGAATTTAGTTATAAAAATGATGCTCTTGGGGATCCGATGATAAATGATTATTACGCAATTGCCATTGGTGCTGCTACAAGAGAAGAGATAGATAGAATTACAGAATTAGTATTTAAAGTAAATGAATTTCTTACCAAATTCTTTGCAGAGTGCGGAATTGAGTTAATTGACTTTAAGGTGGAATTTGGTAGATATCATGGTGAGATTATTTTAGCAGATGAGATTTCACCGGATACTTGCAGATTCTGGGATATTACAACCCGTGAAAAATTAGATAAAGACCGTTTTAGAAGAGATCTTGGTAACGTTGAAGACGCTTATGAAGAAGTAGCTAAGAGAATCGGTTTAAAGTAGAATTATATGCAAAAGGTGGACAATTTAGGTGATAACTATTATTGTCCACCTTTTGAACCTTGATGATAATGTTAATTAGTATGAAAGGAAAAACCATGAATAATAATGTAAGTGAAATGATTTCGGATGAATTACATGAGGAATGTGGCGTATTTGGTATCTATGATTTAGATGGTAATGATATTGCATCTTCCATTTATTATGGGTTATTTGCATTACAACATAGAGGGCAAGAAAGTTGTGGTATTGCAGTAAGTGATACGAGTGGGCCAAAAGGGAAAGTATTATCTTGTAAAGGTATGGGTCTTGTAAATGAAGTATTTACAACAGAAGGATTGGAAAATTTAAAGGGTAATATTGGCGTTGGTCATGTTAGATATTCAACAGCAGGGGGAAGTTGTATTGAGAATACGCAACCACTTGTACTTAATTACGTAAAAGGTACATTAGGACTTGCTCATAATGGTAATTTAATCAATGCATTAGAACTTAGAAAAGAATTAGAATATACCGGTGCAATTTTCCAAACAACCATTGATTCTGAGGTAATCGCATATCATATAGCAAGAGAACGTCTTAATACAGAAACAGTTGAAGATGCTGTGAAAAATGCTATGTTAAAATTGAAAGGTGCTTATTCGTTAATTGTAATGAGTCCAAGAAAATTAATCGGAGCAAGAGATCCGTTTGGATTCCGTCCGCTCTGTATTGGTAAAAGAGATAATGCATATATTTTGGCTTCAGAAAGTTGTGCTCTTGACGCAGTTAGTGCTGAATTCGTAAGAGATGTATTACCTGGTGAAATTGTTACAATCAGCAAGGATGGAATTAAATCCGATACAAGTTTATGTAATAAAACATCAGCCAAATGTATTTTTGAATATATTTATTTTGCTAGACCAGATAGTTATGTTGATGGAGTGAGTGTTTATAATTCTAGAATTATGGCAGGTAAGATTTTAGCACAAATGCACCCTGCAGATGCAGATATTGTAGTTGGTGTTCCGGATTCTGGTAATGCTGCAGCTATGGGTTTTGCTCTTGAGACAGGAATTCCCTATGGTACCGCATTTGTTAAAAATAGTTATGTGGGAAGAACATTTATTAAACCAAAACAGTCAGTTCGAGAATCAAGTGTTAGGATAAAATTGAATGTATTAAAAGAGGTAGTTAAGGGCAAAAGAGTTGTAATGATAGATGATTCTATTGTTCGTGGAACAACCAGTGAACGTATTGTTCGCATGTTAAAAAATGCTGGTGCTACCGAGGTTCATGTACGAATCAGTTCTCCTCCATTTTTATATCCATGTTATTTCGGGACAGACGTTCCATCATGTGACCAGTTAATTGCACATAATAATACGGTGGAACAAATTTGTGAAATGCTTGGTGCAGATTCGTTAGGATATTTAGATGGAGAACGTTTAAGTGAGTTGATTCATGGGGATACGGGATATTGTGACGCTTGTTTCTCGGGAAAATATCCACTTGAGCCACCAAAAGAAGATATTCGTGGCGATTATGATAGATAACTAGATACAACACGCTGAATCATAGAGAGTTTACTATGCAAATGGCGAAAAATAAGTTATAATGTAGATAAGAACAGAAAGGACGAATTAAAAATGAGTAATGATAAATATGTAAGTCCATTATCTGAGCGATATGCAAGCAAAGAAATGCAGTATATCTTTTCGCCAGATATGAAATTTAGAACTTGGAGAAGATTATGGATTGCGCTTGCTGAGTCAGAGAGAGAGCTTGGATTAAATATAACCCAAGAACAAATAGATGAATTAATTAAGTTCAAAGATGATATTAACTATGATATAGCAAAAGAAAGAGAAGCACTTGTACGTCATGACGTTATGTCTCATGTATATGCATATGGAGTACAGTGTCCGAAAGCAAAAGGAATTATTCATTTAGGAGCAACTTCATGTTATGTTGGAGATAATACCGATATCATTGTAATGACAGAAGCATTAAAGCTCGTGAAGAAAAAATTAGTGAATGTGATGGATGAATTGTCCAAATTTGCAATGGAATACAGATCGCTTCCTACTCTTGCATTTACTCATTTTCAACCAGCACAACCAACAACCGTAGGAAAACGTGCAGCGTTATGGTTAATGGAATTAAAACTTGATTTGGAAGATTTGGATTTCTTAATTGATAATATGAAATTATTAGGATCTAAAGGAACAACAGGAACACAGGCAAGTTTCTTGGAGCTTTTTGATGGAGATCATGATAAGATAAAGAAAATTGATCAATTAATTGCAAAGAAAATGGGATTTTCTGATTGTTTCCCTGTTTCTGGTCAGACATATTCACGTAAAGTGGATACAAGAGTTGTAAATGTTTTATCTGGAATTGCAGCAAGTGCACATAAATTTTCCAATGATATTCGTTTATTACAACATTTAAAAGAAATTGAAGAACCATTTGAGAAAAATCAGATTGGATCTTCTGCAATGGCATACAAACGTAATCCAATGAGAAGTGAAAGAATTGCATCCTTAGCAAGATATGTTATGGTTGATACAATGAATCCAGCTATTACTTCAGCAACTCAGTGGTTTGAACGTACTCTAGATGATTCTGCCAATAAAAGATTAAGTGTTCCAGAAGCTTTTCTTGCAATTGATGGTATTTTGGATTTATACTTAAATGTTGTAGATGGACTAGTTGTATATCCAAAGGTAATTGAAAAACGTCTTATGTCAGAACTTCCTTTTATGGCGACGGAAAATATTATGATGGATGCAGTGAAAGCTGGTGGGGACAGACAGGAACTGCACGAAAAGATTCGTACGTTATCTATGGAAGCAGGTAAGAACGTAAAAGAACTTGGATTAGACAATAATCTACTTGAGTTGATTGCTGCGGATTCGGCTTTTAATATGACTTTGGAAGAGTTGAAAAAGACTATGGATCCAGCAAAATATGTTGGTCGTGCACCAGAACAAGTTGAGGAGTTCATTTTTGAAGTAATTAAGCCGATATTAATAGAGAATAAAGATTTATTAGGTTTAAAGGCAGAAATTACAGTCTAACAAAAGTTAAAATCATGGGGGTAGCATAAATGATTACGAAAAAATTACTGACAATTGAGGCAACACCAGGGGTAACAGTAGCGGAGGATGTGTTTTCAAGTAATGACCAATTGGTCGTAGCCAAAGATACTGTTTTAACATCAAGAATTATTGCAAGATTAAAGTTCTACTCCATTCACGATATTACCGTGTTTGCAGAGGAACCTACCGTTTCGTTAGAAACCATGCAAATTCCCCAGAAAGAACAGCAAAGTTATTTTGAAAAGGTTCGTGAAACGATTGCATTCAAGCAATTTAATCGAGTTTATTTGGAGTCAGTAAAGAATGTGAAAGAATCCTTAAATAGTATTGTTACTAAAAATGAACCTATCGAAGAAGATAAAATGTTATCTTATATTGAGAAGATTCTAGATAAAAGTCGCAATGGGCTGCATATTCTAGAAATGCTACATTGTATGCGTGATTATGATGATTACACATTTGTTCACTCTGTGAATGTATCGTTGATCTGTCATATTATGGGAGAATGGCTCCATCTTTCCAAACGAGATATTAGAGTATTAACACTTGCTGGATTATTTCATGATATTGGAAAGTTAGTAGTACCACAGGACGTGATTGGGAAACCTGCAAGATTAACTCCAACTGAGTTTTCTCTTGTAAAAACCCATACCATTCATGGTTTTAATATATTAAACAACGAAAAGATTGATACAAGAATTAAGTTAGCTGCTCTTCAACATCATGAACGTTGCGATGGTAGTGGTTATCCAGGCGGATGCTTAACTAACGAGATCGAACCTTTTTCTAAAATTGTAGCCATTGCAGATGTATATGATGCGATGACCTCGGATCGAGTATATCGACCTAAGATATGTCCGTTTAATGTGATTCATCTTTTTGAAGAAGAAGGAATGAGAAAATACGATCCAAGATATCTCATGCCATTTTTAGAAAGAACTGTAGAATCCTATGTTCACAATAGTGTAAAACTAAGTAATGATGAGTATGGTGAAGTTGTATTTATCAATAAATTCTCCTTATCAAAACCGCTTGTTAAATTGGATAATAGATTTATTGATTTATCCAAAGAACATCATATAACTATTGAAGGCGTATTATAATCATAAACTTAAGGCAGTTATAACAGCAAAAAATGCTATTTATAACTGCCTTTTTATGAGCCATAAAGATGCAAAACGCATCAGGAAATGAGTTGATAATGATACCCCTTAGCATGGAAATAATCATGCACATATTATATATATTGACAAGCAACATATTGATACATATTGATGAAATAAGGTATAATAAATATATTGATTGTAAATAAGGGGATTTGGATGAATATTAACCTAGAATATTATAAGATTTTTTATTATGTAAGCTTAACAGGAAGCTTTACAAAGGCAGCAGAAATTCTTTGCATCTCACAACCAGCTGTCAGTCAAGCTATTAAACATCTAGAGAAGAATTTAGGCAGTAATCTGTATGTTCGAACTTCTAAAGGGGTAAAATTAACTCCGGATGGTGAAGTTCTCTTTTCTTATGTGAAAAAAGGGTACGAATATATTCAATTAGGAGAAAGTACCTTTCAGAAGATGATGGATTTAGAGAATGGAGAGATAAGAATAGGGGCTAGTGATATGACATTACAGTTTTACCTCTTACCATATCTAGAACAGTTTCACAAATTATATCCGAAAATAAAAGTAACAGTTACGAATGCTCCAACACCAGAGACCATTGAACATTTATATGCTGGTAGAATTGATTTTGGAATTGTTAGTTCACCATTCGAGGAACGACAGGACATGCAGGTAACAAGGGTAAAAGAAATAGAAGATATTTTCATAGCAGGCAATCGATTCTGGCATCTGAAGAATGAGATGATAACCTATGAAAAATTAGAGAAACTTCCGATTATCTGTTTAGAACATAATACAAGTACAAGGCAATACGTGGATGAATATCTCCTTACGAACCAGGTGGTAATGAAACCGGAATTTGAACTAGCCACCAGCGACATGATTGTTCAATTCGCTATTCGTAATTTTGGTATTGGTTGTGTAGTAGCGGACTTTGCGGAGCCATGGATAAAGACGGGGGATTTATTCGAACTAAGACTTCAAAAGAAATTGCCAAAAAGGCATATATGTATTATAACAGGGAATCATAATCCTATCTCTTCAGCTGCGAAGAAGTTGCTTACGCTATTAGATTGTAGACTGTAAATAATTACACTGGAAAATTGCGATGTCAATTTGCACTGGGGATGTGTGTTATGAAGTGATACTAAAACATAGTTTGATTCGCAACTCGCTCTCGCTTGGATGAAGTTCGTAGTGGTACATAAGGTTCTAAAAAACAGAACCTAAGTACCAACGACTTCATAACAGTTGCTTATCATACTATGTTTTAGTATCACTTCGGTATAGTGCGTGATGTGCAAATTGACAAATCAAGGTTATCGAAGAGCTTATGGATTTTATCATAATCATAATTATCTAAAGTTTTAATTATTAATTTACATTATCATACTATAGAGAGTCAATCTATACTGGTACGCGTATAAGCATCTAATAACATAAATAAGAGTACAAGATTATTACATCATTACATTATCTATACAACTATAGACAAAATAGAAAGTTGCAAATCGATACCGTAAATTGAATATGATTCCATCTCTATTCAGCTTGCGCAGACCGGCTGACGACGGCTGTTTATATTCGATTTGAGACTCAGGTGGGAATGACGCTACCACAGCGTCATTTCCACTACGCTTTGAGGCTCAAGTGAGAATATGCCTAGGAGGGTAAGGCAAGCAAATGAATGGAGATGGAATCATATTCATCCACAGCCTTGATGTTAGCCACGTTTTTATGAATTTTATTATGATATAACCTACACTTATGGATAATATAACGAATATTGATTTTACTTATGACAAATAATCAGTTACTATAGTTAAGGTAGTGTTTTTATGCAACAAATTCAATTACAATGATTAGGAGGAACAATATATGGTAACAGCGATCGTAGGTGCTAACTGGGGCGATGAGGGAAAAGGTAAGATTACTGACATGCTTGGACAGGAGTCTGACATCATTGTTCGCTTTCAAGGCGGAAGCAATGCAGGTCATACTATTATTAATAACTATGGAAAATTTGCGCTACATTTACTTCCATCTGGTGTTTTTTATGACCACACCACTAGCATTATAGGTAATGGAGTTGCACTTAATATTCCTTATTTATTTAAAGAAATTCAGGGGTTAGTAGAAAAAGGCGTTCCAAAGCCAAAGATTCTTGTTTCTGACCGCACTCAGATTTTAATGCCATACCATATTTTATTTGACCAATATGAAGAAGAACGCTTAGGAGGTAAATCCTTTGGTTCAACTAAGTCAGGTATTGCTCCTTTTTATTCAGATAAATATGCTAAAATCGGATTTCAAGTTTCTGAATTATTCGATGAGGAAGTTTTAAAAGAAAAGATTGCTAGAGTATGTGAACAGAAAAATGTTATATTAGAACATTTATACCACAAACCAGCAATCAACCAGGATGAATTATTTGCAACATTAATGGAATATAAAACAATGGTAGAACCATATGTATGTGATGTAGCAACCTACTTACATGAAGCGATTAAGGCAGGAAAGAACATTTTATTGGAAGGTCAGTTGGGATCTTTAAAGGATCCGGATTTTGGAATTTACCCAATGGTAACTTCCTCTTCTACTCTTGCAGCTTATGGAGCAATTGGTGCTGGTATCCCACCATATGAGATCAAAAATATCGTAACTGTAGTAAAAGCTTATTCTAGTGCTGTTGGTGCTGGAGAATTTGTAAGTGAAATATTTGGTGATGAAGCAGACGAACTTAGAAGACGTGGTGGAGATGGTGGTGAATATGGTGCAACTACTGGTAGACCAAGACGTATGGGTTGGTTTGATGCAGTAGCATCTAGATATGGATGTAGAATTCAAGGCGCGACAGAAGTAGCGTTCACTGTATTAGACGTATTAGGATATCTAGATAAGATTCCAGTATGTGTGGGTTATGAAATTGATGGAGTTGTAACCAAAGATTTCCCAACAACAGTGAAACTTGCCAAAGCAAAACCAGTTTACGAAGTATTACCTGGATGGAATCAAGAAATTAGAGGCATTAAGAAATACGAAGACCTTCCAGAAAATTGTAGAAAGTATATTGAATTTATTGAAAAAGAATTAGAAGTTCCAATTACTAGAGTATCAAATGGACCTGGTAGAGATGAAATTATTAATCGAAAATAAGATAGAGCGAGTAAGAGCAGATAAACAAGAACGGTTTGTCTGCTCTTATTCTCGAGGTGTATATACACTGGGTCGTAACGGTATCTTCACAAAACTGCCCCAATTTTGACATGAAAGGATTGTATTATGAAAGTAGCAGTAATGAGTGACATTCATAGTAATTATATAGCACTAGAAGCATGTATTTCATACTTGAAACAAGAACCGGTAGATGGTTTTATTTTTCTAGGTGATTATGTGAGTGATTGTCCTAACCCTCAAAGAACCCTAAAGCTTTTAAGGGGGATTATGGAAAAATATCCAACTTGGGTGATTAAAGGGAATCGAGAAGAATACTTTATACGTCATGCGGATGGTGCAAAGGATGATTGGAGTTATTGCTCATATAATGGAAGTTTATTGTATACATTTGAACGATTAACAAAGGAAGATATAGAACAATTTCGAAATTTTCCCACCTCAATGGTAGTTGATATTCCAGGAACATCATCAATCACTGTTGCACATGGTTCTCCATTATCTACAAGAGAACTACTATACGAAGAAACGGAGAATTCGAAGCAATATTTAATTAATATGGATACAGACTATTTATTGTGTGGGCATACTCATAAGCAGATGGTGTATGAATATCAGGGTAAGTTATTATTAAATCCTGGTTCTGTTGGCGTAGCTATCGGTGGACATGCAATTGCAAACTTTGCTATCTTAGATTGGAATGGTCAAAAGTGGGAGCATAAACTCATCTCCGTTCCATACGATTTTGAAGCACTGAAGCAAGCTTTTGAGCAAAGTGAATTAACTGTAAAAGCAAAAGTTTGGCCAAAATGTATCATAAAATCAATTGATTGTGGTATTAATATGGGTCCTATTTGTGCGAAAATGGCATATGATTTGGCAGTAGAGCAAGGTGAAATCATTGTGAATAGAATAGTGCCAGAGATATATTGGGAACGAGCAGCAAAAATTCTAGGAATTATGTAAGAGCGTGTAATTCTGAAAGAAAGAGGAATTTGCATATGAGAAAAAATTATAACAGAAGAGTGCTATGTATGATACTGATTACAAGTCTAATGATTGGATCCGCTTCTTTTCCTAGCTTTACAGTCAAAGCAGAAACATCAGAGATAGCGGCTCGTGTATCGGAACAAGAATCGCTGCAATCGGTTACAGACCTAAAAGAATACGATACCAACGAAATTATTATTCAATACAAGGACGGATCATCCAGTACAGATGTACCAATAGAAAATGAGACAGAACTTACCAAGGATGTAAGTTTAATTGAAGTTGGAAGCAGAACAGAATTAAAAGAAGCGATAGAAGAACTAGATCAAGATCCAAATATAGAATATATTCAGCCTAATTATACCTATACAATTATGGGTGTTTCCAATGATGCTTACAGTGATGAACAGTGGGCATATAATAATATTGGAAGTGAATCTATTTATGGAGTACAGGAATCCGCTGGTGTTGACATCAATATGGCGGAAGCATGGGGACTTTTTGCAACGAAACCGGAAAAAGAAGTGGTGGTTGCAATTGTAGATACAGGAATAGATTATGATCACCCAGACTTATTAGAGCATATGTGGACCAATACAGGTGAGATTGCAGGAAATAGTATTGACGATGATAAAAATGGATTTGTAGATGATGTTAGAGGCTGGAATTTTTACAATAATTCCAATAATATTTGCATTGATAAGCCTTACTATAATTATAAATATAAAGCATATGAAACAGAAGAAGACCATGGCACTCATGTTGCGGGTATCATAGCTGCAACTGCAGATAATTCCATCGGAGTAGCAGGAATTGCTTCTAAAGTAAATGTGAGAATCATGCCGGTTAAAGGGCTTGGTGGACAGGAAGGTTATTCCAATGGAGAAGGTACCACATCTTCAATCACGCAAGCAATTCAATATGCAGATAAAATGGGTGCAGATATTTGTAACTTAAGTGTTGGCGGTGTATATTACGATGCAATATTAGAATCTGTAATTAAAGATTCGGATATGCTATTTGTAGCTGCTTCTGGCAATGGTACCTATGATGGGAATATAGGGTATGACATAGATGATGATCCGGTTTACCCAGCATCCTATAATTTAGATAATATCATTTCTGTTGCCAATATAAGATGTGATGGTAATCTAGATGTAAGCTCTAATTACGGTGCACAAACTGTTGACATAGCAGCTCCTGGTACAGATATATTAAGTTCCATTGTAGATGTAACATCCACGGGTAAACGAAATTCTAGATATGCATTTTTTAGTGGTACGTCAATGGCTGCACCAATGGTAAGTGGAGTAGCTGCTTTACTTGTTGCGTACCATACGGATATCGATAATAGTCAGGTCAAAAAGGCGATTATTAATTCTAGCCAGAAACTAAACAGTCTAACCAATAAAGTGGTAGCAGGTGGTATGCTAGATGCATTTGCAGCATTGTCCTATGATATTAACCAACCAGTGATTAAAACACAGGTAAAATCAATTAAGAATTCCAATTATAAAACCTTAGTTGTTACAGTAACACGTCCAGAAGGACAGATTGATAAAGTTGCTTATGCAGCTGGAACAAAAACAATCGATTCCTTTGAAAAGGGTACGAAGGGAACTCAGATACAGCTAGTCAATGACACAGCAAGTGTTAAGATTACTAAAAATGGCACTTATACGGTATATGCATTGGATACCGATGGTAAGGAAACCATACAGACTATTAAAATAAAAGTCTTATCGGTAGAAAAAGTGAAGCTCTCCACTACCACTAAGACAATTTATAAAGGCAAAACTTATACAATTAAGACCACTTTATATCCGTCTAAAGTATTATCAAAACTTACATATAAGAGTTCCAATCCAAAGATTGCTACTGTAAGTTCAACAGGTAAAATTACCGGAAAAAGAAAAGGAACTGCACAGATTACAGTAACGTCAAGCAATGGTAAAAAAGCAGTTTGTAAAGTGATAATCAAATAGTTACAAGAATAAACAATAGAAAGCATGCTCCGCAAGCTTTTTATTGTCATAAGTTGGAAAAGTCTCGGTATCATAGCCGAGACTTTTTTGCAATATGTTATGGCGTGATTTATGATAAGTGTTCCAATAAAACATCAAGTAATTGGTCATTCTTTTCAGGGGACATGAAACAGAAACGAATATATTGCTTATTTAAGAAAGGGAAGGTGGAACAATCACGAATCATAAGTCCCTTACGAATGGCAGCTTCAAACAGATCCATAGAGTCTACATCGTCCTTTAATATTTTAACTAAGATAAAATTAGCACTTGGTTCGTAAAATTTTATGTTTTTGCATGCGCGAAGACGATTACAGATACGTTTACGCTCAGAGATAATTAATTGCTTGGTTTGTGTTATATAGTCATTATCTGCAAACATGATCTCACCAGCAATAGCAGCTAGACTATTAATTGTCCAAGGATTTTTCTTTTGATTGATTTCTTTGCGCAGATCTTCGTTTCCACAAATAGCATAACCAAGGCGTAATCCAGGTGCTGCAAAAAATTTTGAGATTCCCCTTAGTATAATGATGTTGTTATAATAATCTGCTAATGGGATGGATGTGATTTTATCCATGTTTTCGGAAAACTCCACATATGTTTCGTCAACCATTACATAAATATCTTTTTGTTTACAGATATCTAATATGGTTCTCATTTCATCTCTGGTTATCTCTGATGAGGTTGGATTGTTGGGATTACAGATGATTAATAAATCAGTATCTGCTTTTAATTCTTCTGATAAATCTGCAAGGTTTAATCTGAAATTATCTTCTTCTTTTAAACTGTAATAATGGGAACGTCCGCCTCCAAGTGTAACCTCTCGCTCGTATTCAGAATAGGTTGGTCCCACAATGAGGGCTTTCTTAGGATGACGCATTTGTATAAACAGAGAGATTAATTCAGTAGATCCATTGCCAACTATGATGTTATTATAATCTGTATTGACATAATCCCCAATGCACTTTCTAAGCACTGTATATTCTCGATCAGGGTAGGTGGTAATGGCATCTATATGGTTAGAAAGAGTTTCTCTTAATTTATATGAAACACCTAAAGGATTTACATTGGCAGAAAAGCTTGTAATATCTTCTTTTTTAATGCCATAGACCTCTTCTATTTTTTCTAAATCACTTCCGTGGAAGTGATCAACGTGCTTTATCATCATAATAATAACGCTCCTTTTACAGTTGAATATTACATTGCATCAGTGTTATAATTATTATAACTATTTTTTGAGAAAATGCAAATGCACAAATGAATGAACAGATGGGAGAACGTGTAAACGTGAAAGATAAGATAAAACAACTTTCGAAAGGTCACTTTGAATATGAACAGCCTGGTATTATTTTATCAGAAGATGAGATCCGCTTTTCTTTAGAAGTAGGAAAGTCTTACCAGGGTACTTTTATGATTCAAAACAATTCTGGAACACAGATGAAAGGAATTGTTTATTCCTCTAATCCGAATATGAAGATTCAAAATGCTGCATTTTCAGGAGAAATCAATCAGATTGAGTACGAATTTTCTTCTAGTATGTTTACTCAAGGTGACGAGGTAGTTGGTGTATTTTCTATCATAAGTAATTGTGGGGAAGTGGAACTTCCATTTTATATCGTGATAGAAGCAGCTTATTGTATGACCTCCTTGGGGAAGATGAAAGATTTATTTCTTTTTGCCAATTTAGCAAAAGCAGAACCTGTAGAAGCTGTTAATCTATTTGAATCAGATGATTTTAAACGCGTATTTTTATCAGATGATATGAAAGGTGAGCTTCTTTACGCTAGCCTAATAAAAAGTGACAATTCCTATCATGCTATGGAAGAATTTCTTGTAGCAATCCATAAAAAGCTTCCGTTACAAATATCAATTAATAAAACCAGTTTAGAATATCAAGTACGTAATACTTCATTTATGGATAAAATAGTATTAACAAAAGACCAATGGGGATATGCAAAATTCTTAATAAGTACAGATACTGATTTTATTCAGATTGAACACAGCACCTTACTAGCAGAACAATTTATCGGTAATACATTTCAGTTAGAATATGTTATTAATCCTGCTTATATGAGAGATGGCATTAATTATGGATGTATTCGCATTGAATCTACTTATCAAACACTTGAGATAACTGTTAAAGTTTACTGTAATAAAGGTACAGTTATGAAAGAAGAAGGCCATTATAAAAAGAGAGAATGTATCTTACATTTATTGCAAAATTATATAAACTTTAGAACACATAAACTGGATGCTTCTGTATATGTAGATGAATCAAAAGCTACGTTATCTGTTTTAAGCAGTTATGCACGTAGTAGAGTGATCGAGTTGATACGTGTTCATTTGCTGATGATAGAAGGGCAGGTAATGCAAGTCCAAAATCAAATAGAGGTTTGGGATAAAGAAAGCGAGCGAATCAAAGATAATTCTATTCTTGAATATTGTGCTTATCTATATCTAAAAGCACTGTTTATAGGAGATTCAGAGTATACAAAGGCAGTGGTTAACGAAATTAATGTGTATTATCATAATGGGTATAAACATTGGCAGATTCTGTGGTTATTATTATACTTAGATAAACGTTATGAAAATAATTACTTAAAACTATCTGCAATTCGGGAACAGCTACAAATGGGGTGCCATAGCCCAATTATATATTATGAAGCATGTGCCATCTATAATGATGAGCCGGAATTATTAATCGATCTTGATAATGAAGCAATATTAGTAATGAACTGGGGAATTAAGACGGGATTAATCAATCAAGATGCTATCCTACGTTATGTCTATTTGGCTGGAAGAGAAAAGAAATTTATACCATTGATTTTTCGAGGTTTAGTTACAATTTATGAGCAAGTGCCATCAAAGGAATTGCTATTTGCTATTTGCAGTATGCTGATTAAAGGTCATATGATTGCGAACAAGTATTTTAAATGGTTTGAGTTAGGAGTACAGGAACAGTTAAGAATTACGGAATTACATGAGCATTATATGTATTCGTTAGACGAAAGCCAAGTTACTGTACTTCCTCAGCCAATTTTATTATACTTTGTGTATAACAGCACACTTTCAGATAGAAAGAAAGCATTTCTCTATTCCAATATAATCAAACATAAGGAAGAAAATGCTGCTATTTATCATACCTATGTAAAGCAGATTGAAAGCTATGCTTATAAGCAATTGGCTGCTCATAATATTAATCATAATCTTGCAATTATCTATGAAGAATTAATTTCAACAATTGGAATGGATGAACTTATTGCAAAATATCTTCCGAATATTTTATATGAACAGGAAGTGAAATGTAATAATAAATATATGACAGGTGTTTATATACAGCACAAAGAAATGGAAGAGGAAGAATTTATACCACTGGTGGAAGGTTGTGCACAGGTTTCTATATTCACAGAGAATGCAAAAGTTTACTTTGTGGATAGTGAAAATAACCGCTATTATGAGACAATACCTTATAGTATTAGTAAGTTTATCAGTTTGGACAATACAGAATTATCTTGCTATGAAATTTATCCAGATAACAAAATGTTGTTGTTAAGTATGTTTGATAAGATTGAAAACTATCAGAAATACGATCATAATTCCACTCATATAAAGAGACAGATACTGGAGATTCATAATTTGAGAATGCAGTATAAAAGAAGAACATTTACATCTCTATTACAGTATTATTATGATAATAATGAGGAATCTTCTCTTGATGAGCTGCTTATGAAAGCGAGCATGTATCCTGTTTATGTAAGTGATTGTGGAAAGATTATTGAATACTGTATTTTAAGAGACTTATATGAATATGCAATCTATTACATGAAAACCTGGGGATTTGATAAAGTTCCATTAAATCGTTTACAAAAATTATGCAATAGAATGATTCGAAACGCACAGGATGAGAAAGATGAATTTTTATTGGAAATTTCCCACTATCTTTTCACATCGGAAAAACGAGATGAGGGGATTATATCCTATTTAGCAAAATTTTATGTAGGCACGAATACTGAAATGTATGATATCTGGAAGGCGGGAAAAGAATTTGATATCAACTGCACACAGTTGGAAGAACGTTTATTAGGACAACTTCTATTTACAGAGAATAATCTACAATATGCAAATAAGGTGTTCTTATCCTACTATGAGCATGCAGGTAATCCTTTGTTGGTTCGGGGCTTTCTAACTTACACTGCCTTTAAATACCTATTAAATGATAGAGTGTTAGAACAAGAAGTGTTCGATCTTTTTAAAAAAGAATCTGTTTATGAAGAAAACGAAACAACAATGTTGGCTCTGCTGAAATACTACAGCCAAGAACAAAATCTTACAGAAGAAGAAATTGCTTTCATCGACTATAATTTACACAAGTTTATTGATAAAGGAATTATATTGCCATTTTACCAAGCGTTTAAAGATCGAATTACGATTCCCTTTGGTATTGCGAAGCAATACTACGTTGAGTATATAAGTGATCCTAAGAACATTGTTAAGATTCACTATCGTATTGAACAGGAAAATGGCGAAGATGACTTTATTACAGAAGTAATGACAAATATGTATTACGGTATCCATATTAAAGGTTTTTTGTTATTCTATAATCAAGTTTTACAGTATTATATAACGGAAGAATATGAAGGTGAAGAGACAATAACGGAAAGTTTTCACCTTAAGATGGAATCCAAAGTGGATGATAAATGCGAAAATAAATATGGACTAATTAATTTAATGTTAATGGCAAGAGAAATGAAAGATGAGAAGACATTGTTAGAACTAATGAAACAATACATAAAGACAGAGTATGCAGAAAATAATTTATTTAAACCATTATAACAGTTGAAAGGAGGGGGACAATGAGCAAAGATAGAACCTTGTTAGTTGGATATGATCTGTGTGATGATAATACCCAGATTAGTTGTTTTAATCAGAAAACAGGTAATATTGAATCAATCTGCATGGTGGATGATACGGATAATCCATGTATACCCACTTTATTAGCTGTGAAGGAAGATTCAAAGGAGTGGTTGTTTGGTAAGGATGCCATACGCTGCCAGAGATTGTTAGAGGGTGTAATGGTTGACCATTTAGTAAAACATACCATAGAGAAAGAGAAAATCACAATTTTCGGAGTGGAGTTTTCACATGAGAGTATCTGGGAGAAATACTTTAAAAAGTCATTAAGCTTATTAAAGCGTTATTATCCCAATGATTCTATCCAACAGTTAGTCATAACCATAGAAAGAATGGATCCATATTTTGTTCAGACTATTTATCAAGCACTAGAAAATCTAGGAATATATAAGGAAAGAGTTGCGATTCAAAGTCACACACAGAGTTATATTTACTATGCGTTAAGCCAAAAGAAGGAACTTTGGTTAAATGATGTAGGACTTTTTGAATTTAATGAAAATGGACTTTTTTATTCTCAGATAAGTATCAATCGGAAGATATCACCTATGGTAGTTGGAGTGGAGGAAAAAGATTTTTCAGATACGTTGCATTATAATATGTTGGAACAACAAGAAGAAACAGAGAGTATATCTTATATATTTGAAAACTTAGCCAAAGGAGCTCTTCATAAGCAGATTATTTCTACGCTATTTATAACAGGTAAAGGGTTTGAGGGTCAATGGCCAGATCGTGTTATAAAAGAACTTTGTATGGGAAGACGAGTTTTTAAAGGTCAGAATTTGTTTGCTCATGGCGCATGCTATACAGCCAAAGAATTAAAAGGTGATAAAACATTAGAGGAATTTATCTATTTTAGCGAAGATAGGATTCCATGTGATATAACAATGAATGTCTATAGTGATGCTAAGATACAGGAGGCTATTCTAGCTAAGGCAGGAACAGCTTGGTATGATGCTGGCGAGCATTTTGAAGTGATTCCTGACCAGGAAGATGAACTACAGATTATTGTAAAAGACATTTTGCGTAAAGAAGAGAAGCGATTTTCTGTAACATTGGAGGGATTAAGTAACCGGCCAAATAAAACAACCAGGATTTCCATTCGTACTTCATTTGTAGATGTGAATACTATGGTCATTACTATGAAAGACAAAGGGTTTGGTATGCTATTTCCTTCTACCAATCGAATTTGGGAGAAACGTATCACTTTAGGGTAAAAGTATGCGAAGGAAGGAGAGGAAAGATGGGAAAATTAATTCTGTGCAGTGGCGTGTTAGCGAAGCAACCATTTCATTTTAGCTTAACAGATACTTACGTTTATTCGATTGAAGAATTGTGTTATTACCTATATCATAATATCTATATTGTTACAGAGGACACGTTTGATGAGCATTTAGTAGCGTGGCTTCGGGAACAGGTTTGCCTAGAAACTATGTCTCAAAAGTTGAGTCAGATGATTGAAAACCAAAATAGTATGAAAGATATGATTGTTAGTATACTATGTAGCGCTGATTACTATACGGAGAGTGAAATCAAAGAGTTAATTATGGTGATGGATGAGATTAATCATAGGACTCCGAAAGAAAAGCAAAAAATTAAAGCGAATAATTATCTTAAATTTCATAATTATAGTAAAGCTGCGATGGAATATGAAAAGTTGTTGCAAGGTGATTTTGGAGATGGTCTTTCTACTGAAGAGTACGGAGATATACTCCACAATCTTGCAACCATATACATTCATACATCGTCTTATATGGAGGCTGCTAAGGTGTTTAAAGAAGCATATAGTAGAAATCATAGAGATGAAACATTACAGCAATATTTGCACGCGCTAAAACTTACCAAAAATGAAAAGAAATATAAAAGTGAGTTAGAGAGTCTTGGCGATATGGGACAATTAGAAGAAACCATAGACCAAATATATAGTCAGACATGGGAAGATGCAGAGCAATCATCGGATTACTTAGTTATGGAACGATTACCAGCTAAAAAATCAGAGGGACATGTTGGTGAGTATTACCGTGTAATTGACGAATATATTGTTGCATGGGAACAAAAATTTAAAAATGAGGTAAGATAACACAAAAGATAGGAGTACAAATGGGATTATTTAGTTTCTTTAAGAAGGCGACAAAAGATTCAATAATAAGTAGTGATTTAAACATTAAGGAAGTATTAGATTCAAATAATGTTGAAATTGAAAAGAAAAAAGTACCAATTGAATCCAAAGAAGAACGTAAGAATTTTATGAAAGAAAATTGCGATCAGATAATGGAAGCTACCAAGCAGATTGAAGAAGCAAAAGTAGAATATCAAGCAGTTACTTCCTATTTGACTGATATGCAAAAGATAGATATGATTCCTGTCGAAGAGAGGGAAAGTCTAGATGATGCAGCGAGAAAAATCATAACCTTTACAAGAGAACGTGCAAAATATCACAATTCTGATATAAAGATAACAGATGCACAGTTTAAAAATATTGAACGATTTGAAACTGTGATACCAGATGAAATTAACAGAATCAGGGAAGAAGAAATCTATAATAGTGCGATAAAGAATGATATGAGACATTTAGAAGGGGAGAGAGGAGCCCTTCTTTATGAACAAGAAGAAATTGTTGCCAAACAAAAATACCTTAAGGGATTAGCCATTATAACTTGTATTTTAGTTGCTGCATTACTGTTACTATTTCTAGCGATCTCATATGTATTTGAAATAGATACGATGATACCATACATTATGACAATTACCATGGCAGCATTAAGTGCATTTTATATTTTTTATGAATCTCGAAGAAACAACTATAATATTGTTATAGTAGATAGAAAATTAAACCGAGCCATTAGTTTGCTCAATAAGGTGAAAATCAAGTGTGTCAATAATACCAATAGTCTAGATTATGCTTATAATAAATATTCCGTTAATAGTGCGATGGAGCTGGAGTATTTATGGAATCAATATATTAAGGCAAAAGAGGAAGAAAAACGCTATCGAAAAAATACAGAAATGTTAAATCTATATAATGAAACATTGGTGAAAGAATTAAAAAGATTTAAAATTGCGGATCCTGATATCTGGGTTTATCAATCCGTTGCTATTATCGATAAAAAAGAGATGGTGGAAATACGACACAGATTAAATGTGAGAAGACAGAAGTTACGAGATCGCATTGACTATAACAATAAATTGAAAGAAACTAGCTTAAGTGAAATGAAAGAAATTATTGCCCATAAACCTGAATTAAAATCGGAAGTAATTCAAATGCTAAGAACATACCATATAGATATTTAATTATATAGAGTGCAGATAGAAATTACTTGACAATCACGATAATTTTTACTAGTATAATAAATAGTTATAAATAGGTTAAATGTTATGATAGAGAGGATTAGGTATGCGACCTTTTCAGAGAGGATAATCCATTGGCTGTAAGATTATCTAAGTAGCGCATAGTGAAGGTAGCTCTTGAACAGTACTTTTGAACAGAACGAATTCTAATTAGAGAGTACCGGGATATCCCGTTATAGATAAAGAGGCTGTTAATTCATGATTACTTGAATGTACAGCAAATAAAGGTGGTACCACGGTTCTTCGTCCTTTTGACGAAGGACCTTTTTTAATTCATAACTATAGTAAAGTTTGCAGAGCGTGCTTTCTATGGCTTGGTCTACCAAAAGGAATCATATGTTAAAAAAAGGAGAAATCTTATGAAAAAAGAATTAGAAAAAACCTATAATCCACAAGACATAGAAGATAGATTGTATGAAAAGTGGATAAATAAAAAATATTTCCATGCCGAAGTGGATAGAAGTAAGAAACCATTCACCATTGTAATGCCACCTCCAAATATCACTGGACAGCTACACATGGGGCATGCACTTGATAATACCATGCAGGACATTCTAATCCGTTTTAAAAGAATGCAAGGATATAATGCACTTTGGCAACCAGGAACAGACCATGCCAGTATAGCTACCGAAGTTAAAATCATTGAACAGTTAAAAAAAGAAGGTGTTGATAAAGCAGATCTTGGCCGCGATAAATTTTTAGAAAGAGCCTGGGAATGGAAGAAAGAGTACGGTGGACGTATTGTTGATCAGTTAAAGAAATTAGGTTCATCCGCAGATTGGGATAGAGAACGTTTTACTATGGATGAAGGATGTTCTAAAGCTGTATTGGAAGTATTTATTCGTTTATATGAAAAAGGATATATTTATAAAGGATCTAGAATTATTAACTGGTGCCCAGTATGTAAAACATCGATTTCTGATGCGGAAGTGGAACATGCAGAACAGAATGGACATTTCTGGCACATCAAGTACCCTATCGTAGGATCAAGTGAATTTGTTGAGATTGCAACCACTAGACCGGAAACTTTATTAGGTGATACAGCAGTAGCAGTACATCCTGAAGATGAAAGATATCAACATTTAATCGGAAAGATGGTAATGCTTCCATTGGTAAACCGTGAGATTCCTGTTGTAGCAGATACTTATGTGGATAAAGATTTTGGAACAGGTGTAGTTAAGATTACACCAGCCCATGACCCAAATGACTTTGAAGTAGGTAAGAGACATAACTTACCAGAAATCAATGTTATGAATGATGATGCTACCATTAATAGCAAAGGCGGTAAATACGAAGGTATGGATCGTTATGAAGCTAGAAAAGTTATGGTAAAAGAATTAGATGATATGGGATTGTTGGTAAAAGTAGAAGATCATGTTCATAATGTAGGAACCCATGATCGTTGTAAAACAACTGTTGAGCCATTAATTAAGCAGCAGTGGTTTGTTAAAATGGATGAATTAATTAAACCAGCTGTGGAATCAGTAAAGTCAGGTGAGATTAAATTATTACCAGAGCGTATGGAGAAAACTTACTTTAACTGGACAGATAATATAAGAGATTGGTGTATCTCTAGACAGTTATGGTGGGGACATAGAATTCCTGCGTATTATTGTGATAAATGTGGTGATGTTGTAGTGGCGAAGGAATCACCAAAGACTTGTCCAAAATGTGGTCATGACCATATGGTTCAGGATGAAGATACACTGGATACTTGGTTTAGTTCCGCTTTATGGCCTTTCTCAACTCTTGGTTGGCCAGATGACACAGATGATTTAGATTATTTCTATCCAACTGATGTATTAGTAACAGGATATGATATTATCTTCTTCTGGGTTATCCGAATGATCTTCTCTGGCTATGAGCAGATGGGTAAAGCACCGTACAGTAAAGTATTATTCCATGGTTTAGTACGTGACTCTGAAGGCCGCAAGATGAGTAAATCTCTTGGAAATGGTATTGACCCACTAGAAGTAATTGATAAATATGGAGCAGATGCTCTTCGTATTACATTAATTTCTGGTAATGCACCAGGTAATGATATGCGTTTCTATTGGGAAAGAGTAGAATCTAGTAGAAACTTTGCGAATAAAGTATGGAATGCTTCAAGGTTTATTATGATGAATCTTGAGAAAGCGGATACTACAAAAGAAGTATCCCTAGATTCTTTAACACAGGCAGATAAATGGATTCTTTCCAAAGTAAATACATTAACAAAAGAAGTTACAGAAAATATGGAAAACTTCGATCTAGGCATAGCAGTTCAGAAGATATATGACTTTATCTGGGAAGAATTCTGTGACTGGTATATTGAG
>JAEZUR010000092.1 GCA_023420935.1 Bacillota bacterium
CTTACGTACCACTACGAACTTCATCCAAGCGAGAGCGCGTTGCGAATCAAATTATATTATGTATCACTTCATTCACGCACGTAATTTGTGCAAATTGACAAACCAACGAACTTTTGCAAAAGGGAATATCATAAAAAATGGGGGAATAGATATGGAAACACAGATTACAAAAAAGAAAACACCGTTTACACCAAAGGAAGCAAAATATCAAGAAGAACGTTTAGAGGTACTCAATCAACATTTTATTAAGATGATCGAGAAGAAAGAGATTATGTCAGGTAGTTATTGTCTTTCAAGGGACGATAAACTCTTTTCCAATACAGCGATTGGAAAGTTCTGTTATAAAAAATCAGATGAAAGACCTTTTTTACCGGATACCATGTTTAGCATAGCATCCATCACGAAATTATTTACTGGAGTTGCAATCCTTAAGTTGGTGGAAGACGGCATGATGCGTTTGGATCAAAGCGTTGGGGAACTATTAGAAGAATTTAACTCCCCACCCTATAATAAGATTACCCCAGTGCATTTGTTAACTCATACTGCAGGTATTATTCAAGATGAAGGTGTTCATGAGAATAAATATTATCAAGCCTGGTGGAAATCTGTGAAAAAAGGTCATGAAGATAAATGGATCGAAGCGGTGCTACAGAAAGGGCTTCTTAATACACCTGGAACGGAATGGGCGTACTCAACCACTGGATATATGATTCTAGGAGAAATTATTACTAGAGTAAGTGGAATGTTTTGCAATGATTACATTCAGAAATATATTATTGATCCATGTGAAATGGAACATACCTGTTTTGGTAGAAAAAAAGAGTGGATAGAGCAGTATAACATAAGAACTGATTGGATGGCGAAAGATATTGAAAGAGTCAAAACAGACGGTGGTAGTAGAAGAAAGGGATGGGAACTGATACCAGCCACTGGCGGAGGGATTTTTTCTACCTGTGAAGATTTAATAAAGTTTGGAACTATGATGTTAAACCACGGTACATATAATGGAAAGAGAATCATTGGGCGAAAAGCGCTTGAAGCAATGGAACGTATCCATACTGCGGATGGTGTGAAAAGTTATTGTTGGGGAGAACAAGGAATTTATCGCTCACAAGGGTTAGGACCTGAAATATTTACAGCAGCAAATGATTCACAGTTAATTACTCCTGGTGTTTTCAGCCATGAAGGATTTGGAGCTTGTTGCTTAATGATGGATCCGAAGGAACAGTTTGTGGTGGTATGGACAGCACAGTTTTATGACGGCGATTGGTATGCACATGCCCTACGAAATGTTGCATCCATTATGTGGTCAGGATTGGAGTAATTACATGAAACATCGTTTGGCTATTGCAAAAGCGGTAGCGTTGGTGACATTTAAAGAGTGGAGTGCTTATCGCACCCACTCCATGGTCTCAATATTTGTTGGACCTGTGTATTTTATGGTTCAGTATTTTATCTGGACTGCTGTTTATGGGGGGCATGATGCAATCAATGGTATGGAACTAAATCAGATGCTTACTTACTTTGGAGCAACCGCATTGATTGGTTATCTTACCATGGATTTTGCGGATTGGAATCTCCAAATGTTAGTAAGGACGGGTAAATTTTTAACCTTTGCACTTAGACCAGTACATCATCGTTTTTTTGCATTTTCACAAAAATTAGGACATAGGATACTGGGATTTTTCTTTGAATTTTTACCTTGTTTTCTCATCTTTCAATTTGTGTTCCGAATTAATATGATTCCAAAATATATAGGATGGACGATACTTTCCATTCTATTTGCATTTTTGATGAACTTCTATGTAAACTATTACATTGGTCTCACTGCATTTTGGCTAATACAATCTTCTGGCATACGTAGAGTGTTTCAAATGTTATCTGGTATTTTTTCAGGTGTATTAATACCGTTAGTTTTTTTTCCTGATCTTATTCAGAAGCTATTATTCTTCCTGCCTTTTCAATATGTGGCATATGTTCCGTCAATGGTATATCAGGGAAGTTATCATTTAGCTGGAATAACCATGACGATTCCTATGATTGTTTTCATCCAAGGAATTGCGGTGTTCTTTACCGCATTATTTAGTGAGTTTCTGTACCGCAGATCACTACGCCAATTTTCGGCAGCAGGAGGTTGAGTAAATATGAGAAAATACGTTAATTTATATAAAGAATCCATCCATATTGCATTTTCCTCTATTACTGCATACCGTGCTAATTTTATCTTTCAAAGTATAATCACATTACTTAGCAATATTGTATTTCCACTTGTGACCTTGTTAATCTATGGAGCAGGAACTGGTTTTGAGGGATGGAATCTATATGAAGTTTTATTAATACAATCGATATTTACCATATCAACCGGCTTAACTAGTATGTTTTTTGATGGAATTGTATGGAACACCATGGGACATGTTGTGGAGGGCACGTTAGAGATCGTATTAATAAAGCCAGTGGATTGCATGATTTTTATGCTGGCATCTACGTTTAACCTCAATAGTCTAGGTGTAGTATTAGGTGGGGGAGTTGTGTTTGGAATAGCGTTATCTCATCTAGCTATGCCTACGTGGATTATGTGGATTCAATGTATTCTAATGTTTATGATGGGGATTATGGTTATGCTTGGATTGGAACTCATGATGGCTGCTACTTCGTTTAAATGGGTTGCTAATTCTAGAATTCCAGAAATATATGATAGCCTAACAAAGTTTGGGAATTATCCACAAACTATATTTCCAAAATGGATTGGTGCGTTTACTTCATTTCTAATTCCAGTAGCTATGATTGGTTATTTTCCGGCTTCCGCATTGCTAGGTAAAGTAAACGGTTGGATGTATGTAAGTTTTATGCCGTGCGTTTTATTTATGGCAGCAGGAATTGGATTGTATCGCTATATGGTTCGATTATATGAAGGGGTTGGAGGGTGAAATGAATCAAATTATACGAGTGGAACATTTATATAAAAAATATACAACTTATAAGCGGGAAAGTGGGTTTAGAGATAGTATAAAAAGCTTCTTCCACCGGGAGAAAGTTATTGTAGAAGCAGTGAAAGATGTGAGTTTTACCATAGAAGAAGGAGATATTGTTGGTATTTTAGGTCCCAATGGTGCTGGAAAATCTACAACAATTAAAATGCTTACGGGAACCTTATTTCCTTCGGAGGGTACCATTGAGGTTATGGGGTATAATCCATGTAAAAATAGGGCTGCATATGTAAAACATATGGGTGCTGTATTTGGACAAAAGAGCCAGCTTATCTTTGATATTCCTCCTGTAGATAGTTTTCGTATGAATAAAGCAATCTATGGAATAC
>JAEZUR010000009.1 GCA_023420935.1 Bacillota bacterium
GAATGAAGTAATGCGATCAGTATTTCAGGAAAAGGCAGTTAAGATATGCACTGCTTCAGATGCCCATAGACCAGAAGATGTGGGAGCTAATATTAAGGAATTATGTCATCTTCTTAATGTTAACTAAAATGATAGAATTAAGAGGATTTTATAGAAAGAGAAGGAAATAACATATGACAGAGATTTGGGATATATACGATGAAACTGGTAATAGAACGGGTAAAACAATGGAACGTGGCAAGCCTGCTAAAGGTGACTATATGCTCTGTGTCCACATGTATATTTATAATTCAGATGATAAGTTTTTAATACAACTTCGTTCTATGGAGAAGGAATTATACCCAGGTATTTGGGATATAACTGGTGGAGCTGTTTTACACGGTGAAGATAGTATAGATGGTGCGAAAAGAGAAGTAATGGAAGAGATAGGGCTTGATATCAACAATGCTGAGATTAAAATGGTAGCAAGATTGAAGAGGGAAAGAAGCTTTGTGGATATCTATTTTATTAAGATGGAGTATAATTTAAAAGATTGTGTATTACAACAAGAAGAAGTTTCCGATGTGAAAATGGTTGACTCTCATGAAATCATCCGAATGGTAAAAGAGTTTGAAGTAAGAGATGAAGAGTATCTTCAAGTTATTACAGATGCCATTCAGGTGATTGAGAATAATAGACCCAGAACATAATATGATACGCTAGCCGGCAATGTCACAGGGCATATTGCTGGCTAGTGTAATATATAATACATTTTCGTCTGATTGAATAAAGCAAGATGTGAATTGATTTCGTGTTTTGGATTGTTTAGAATATAAAATTACAAGATTGTAATCTCTTGGTTAATTCATCGATAACTACATCTTCTTGTTCTTTGGAAGATGCAATAAAGGTAACTGATAATCTAATATAATTGCCCACGTCATCCCATGGGATTGTAGAGATTAATAAATGTTCGATTAAATAATTACTGAAATCCTCAGCGGTTAAGAATAAAGTTCCGCTGCTTGTGCCTTTGGGGATTCGAATATATTGGTAAAAGCTTGCTCTTGGTATGTTGACTTGGAAACCAATAGACTGCAGTGCAACGGCTAATTTTTCATGTCTTCTGGCATAGGTTTGATTGGTTTCTATGGTGAGCTCGGGGTGATTTAGTGCATAAACACCAGCGTGTTGAATCGCCTTAAACTGACCGGAATCATTATTATCTTTGACGGATGCAAGTGCTTTGATTACCATCTGATTTCCCACAGCAAAACCTAGACGCCATCCAGTCATGCTAAATGCTTTGCTTAAGGAGTGGATTTCA
This sequence comes from Bacillota bacterium, assembly GCA_023420935.1. Lineage (GTDB taxonomy): Bacteria > Bacillota > Clostridia > Lachnospirales > Lachnospiraceae > Mobilisporobacter. The sequence continues at coordinate 1,307 of JAEZUR010000009.1, forward strand.
ATGCACACATCCATTGCACCAGGCACAGATAAAATACTGAGAGGCATTTCTCCATAAAATGTTAGGGCGGCATACGCTGCATCTTGAACCACTAAAATATTGTGTTTTTTCGCAAATTGTATGATATCTTGGTAAAATTCTTTGGTTGCTACAGCTCCAGTTGGATTATTAGGATAGTTGATATACAATAGTTTGGTTCTCTTTATAATATCATTTGGTATGTTCTTTAGATCCGGTAGAAAACGATTCTCCTCGTACAAAGGTAGTTCATAGGGTTCACCACCAAGCCATTGGGTCATGGTTCCTATAATGGGATATCCAGGCACAGTTAATAAAGTTATATCGTGTGGATTAATAAATGCTTGTGGAATCATTGCTAGAGCAGATTTAGAACCCATTACTGGAAGAATTTCATTATGATGATTAAGACCAACTACGCCATAAACTTGTTGCATATACTTGGCAGCAGCATTTTGGAACTCATCAATTCCATTATCTGCATATCCTCTATTTTCTGGTTTCTGTGCTTGTAGATATAGTTCTTTGATTATACCGTGATCAGCCATTCCATCCGGCTCCCCAACACCTAGATCAATTAAATCCATGTCAGGATGATTAAGTATTGCCTGTCTTTTTGCTCGTTTAATTCTCTCAAACTTAAAAGAAGAATCATTGCTTGAAAATGCAGCACCTCCAATTCGTTCTGCTATTAATTCTTTCATATCATTCATATCAATTACCCCTTTCGAATTAAGTGTCATGATAAATTACTAAATATCACCTCTACATTTATTAAATCATTTGACCATACATTTGTGAAATGAATAATACTAATTATATTAATTCGAAAATTCGATGGTTTAGAATCGTAGTCTGGTTTTTATAAGCATAATTTAAAAAGGTAATGGAAAAAATTTGAAGTTATAGTATAATGTTTCTTAGGAAGTAAAAGAGTTGGTTAAAGATTCCAGCATTATCACTTTGGAGAATTAAGTTGGCGGAGGTTAGGATGAAATATTATAGATGGTTAATTTTATCGATATGTATTATGTTAGCTAGTCTAACTGGATGTGAAACAGCAAAAAAACAAAACATGGAAATGAATTCAATCAGTCAATCACCGAATCCAAACGCTACTGGAATAGAAACCGATTCAGTCATTGTGAATGACTTTATCAAACAGTTTAAAGAGATGCTAACATATCCAGATAATTATACAATGGATCAAGCGGTTGATGATGGATGCTACGTTTTAGACAACCTTAGTGTACATGGAGGACAGAAAAATTGGGAAGATTTTTTGGATACCTCAAAAAAGGATAAAAGTTCACATCTACGCATTGTAGAGTATTTTGATGATGAATATTACTTTATAGATTTGTTATATTATCAAAGATATTACTATAAATTTGATTCTAGTGCCACAGAATATAGGGAAAGCAAATTTAAACACATCCTTGAATTAAACGGATCTATGCCAAATGCAGCAAAAGGTGATATCTGGTGTATACTTACGGATAATGAAAATTTAACCTATAAGGAAGTAACTGGAAAAATATTATCAAGCCAGCATGTGGTGAATGAAGCACCAATGTTCGATTTGGTTTTTATCCTTAGTATAGAAAAGGAATAGAATAATTTATTTTTTATAGTTACCACCATTTTTAGGAGCCTTGTTATATGCTTTTTTATAGGCTCTTGAAAAGGTGGAATAATTTTTAAATCCACACGCGTAACAGGCTTCGGTTACTGTATTTCCATTTTCAATGAGACTCTTCGCCAAAAGAAGTCGTTTGTCCGAGATATAAGTTCCAATGGTGTAACTTGTCTCTTCTTTAAAAAGATGCATTAAATAATAACGACTTAAATAAAATGCTTTTGCAATCGAATCAACAGTTATGTCTTCATTCAAATGCTGATTAATATAATCTAGTATTTGAATGATTTTTTCGTTGGAGATAGAGGTTTCTAGATAATTAATGTGATTGGTAATGACGGCACGGTTGAGGCAAATCATAAATTCTAAAAATAGAAGTTTACGATATAGTTCACTAGCATAATCATTATCGGAGAAGGATTGTTCTAGTTCGCAGGATACTTGATAAAGCTTACTTTTATGAAAGGATTCGATACGCAAAACATTAGAGTGTTCTTCTCTTGCTTTTCTAAAACAATGACTTAAATCATAGTTTTCTTCCTTATATGCGTTGATAAAATCAGGTGAAATATAAATGATAATACGTTCATAGGCACTATCATCATGAATAATTGGACGATGAATCTCACCAGAGTTTACTAATACAATATCATAAGGATCTAATTTATAGTTCTTACCCTCTATGGAATAGGTTACATTTCCGCGGATAAAAAGAATTAATTTATTAAAGTCATGGTAATGAAAATTAAATTCTTTTCGCTCTTGATCAATTAAGTGAAACATTTTGAATTCGCTATTTAGATATCCCTGTTTCTTGTAATTATCCATATAATAAATACCTCCAATTCAATTGTAAATATACTTTTTTTCTCAAATGTCAAATTTTATCCATTCCTATTATACAGCACTATTTGCAATAATTAAAGCACAATAAGTGTATTTTCTGAAAATAATGTTGTATATAATATAGAAAAACTCACATGTAAGACGAGATGCCACTTTGTAATTCGAAATGCAATCTTTGTAAACGACAACTGAATATTTGTAAACGAAACGCAACTTTTGTAATCGAAATGCAGGTTTTGTAAACGAAATGCCA
>JAEZUR010000126.1 GCA_023420935.1 Bacillota bacterium
CTTCCACACACTGAAATTTTTCTTGTCCAATTTTCGTTAGTTTACTGAAAAACAGGTTGTCCTATAACACCAGGAGATATGATAGACAATGATGGAAATGGATATATCGACGATGTAAACGGATGGAACTTTTATGATAACAATGCAAATGTATTTACAGGAGCTGAGTTTGATTCACACGGGACGCATGTAGCAGGTATCGTGGCTGCTGTTGCGAATGAAACCGGTATAAGAGGAGTAGCCTCAAATGTAAAAATACTACCGCTAAAATTTATTAATGGAAATTCTGGTACAACAGAGGATGCATTAAATGCAATCGAGTATGTATCTGGAATGGGAGTTAAGATAATTAATGCGAGCTTTGGCTCAACACAATATAATCCGGCATTAGAGCAAGCGATGAATGAAAGCGAGATTTTGTTTGTGACAGCTGCCGGAAATACCGGAATTGACTGTTCGAATGTTTCTATCTATCCTGCTTGTCCCGGAGTAAATATCCTTAGTACTCTTCCAAACAATCAATACGGTTTATTAAGCGGAACATCTATGGCAACCCCACAAGTGACAGGAATTGCAGCTCTTATAATGGGACAGAATCCTGAGTTGACTTCTGAAGAAATTATAGCCAGAATCAAGAATAACGTTGTCAAATCCAATAAGCTTGAAGGAAAAGTTAACACATCTGGACGAGTTGATGCACTGGCTGCTTTAAATAATGTTGCTCCAACTTATGAAGTCCTGCCAATACCTACAGCAATAAACACTAACGGCAAGAGTGTTGAAAATGATATAAGCATATTAAGTGACAACTCTGCAGCCTCAAACGGAAAAGTAACAAAACCAACGGTAAGTGATTCTGTATATGGAATATCAAAAGCTAAACCTGAGTATGACAGAAGCGGACTAGACAAGGCTAAGCTAAGGAAGATATAGATGTACAGAACATATCACCTTTGTCGTACATAAATGAAATAGAGCCAAATGATAGTGCATATACTTCAATGCCTGTAGGTATGGGAACAATATTTGGTACAATGGTATCAAATGTTGATAATGATTGGTATGTCGTAAGTCTTGAAGCAGGAAGGCCGTATACAGTAAGCCTCAAAGGAATACCTGAAGGAGATGATTATGACCTTTATATTTTTGATACAAACATTTTAGATATTGGCTTGTCATTCAATGGTGGAAATGCAGATGAGGTTTTGAGCTTTATACCGGCAGTTACCGGAAACTATTACATACATGCGGATTGTCATACTTTAGGAACTGGCAGCGATCACAGTTATCAACTATTGATATACCCGGATGATACGGCTCCTGATGCTTATGAGCCAAATGACAGCATTGGTACAGCAAAAACTATAAGCAATAATATACCGATAAGTGGTACAATAAATATAGGTACCGATGAAGATTGGTATAAGTTTCATGTGAATGATGCTGGAAAACTTACTGTAACACTTGACAGCATACCAAATGATTGTGATTATGATGTAGAAATATATGATGTAGACTCAAATATATTGAGTGGTTCATATTTTTCAAGCAATACCAATGAAAAGGCTGATGTATTAGTTGGCGTAGGGAACTATTATGTTAGAATATATTCATATTCAGGTTCCAGTGAATCAGCATATAGTCTTAACGCCAATTTATCAATTCCGGATCTATATGAAGTTAACGACAGTGTATCATCAGCAACGGAAGTACTTGTAGACAGTTCGTCCTTTGGAACCATTGATAATATAAAAGATGAAGACTACTTTAAAGTTGATATTGAGGAAACTCTATGGAGGAAAATTAATGATGAAAAATCATATACATGCAATATTACTATTAATTACTATGAGTTGTAGTGTTGCTCTAACAGCGTGTGCAAGTGAAAAACTTGTTCCTGACATTTCCGAATACAAAACTACTACACCTAGCAATACTAATGAAACAAGTGTCCAAAAATCTTTACCTGTTGGTGTTATACCAACTCAATCAAGTAGCATTATATATCAGAGAAGGACAACATAACAATTGACTACAACCAATATATAAAGAAAACATGGGTTGTGAAAAATTGGATAGATGATAACCCTTATAATTACTCTTCTTTCTATATTTCTAAAATTGCTGATGGAGTAATTGAAGGTAAATTCTTAACAACTATGATAGCTAAATTTAATGAAAACTATTATTTACCTAAATATAAAAATGAAATGGTAAATCTAAATGGAACTATTAATAAAGATACGGCTGAATGTCAATTTACTGAATCGAATGGAAACAAGGGAAACGTTAAATTAGTGTTTAAGACAAACGAGATAGAAGCGACCATTAAGTATACACATAAATTGGAGATTTTTGACTATTTATCTTTAGATGGAAATTTTCTATTCGAGCCATATAATCTTAAAGCTATAAACCGTTTTAGTCCTATTAAAGATCAATGTTTTACAGTAGATTTAAATTCGTGGGGAAATGTTAATTTTGTATCAGGTAAGGTATCAGGTGAAAAACGTATAGTTAATGTTTTTTTCTTGGAGTATAGGAATTTATAAAAATCCAGATTAGAGGTAATTGAGTAAATAAATGTAATTATAGAAAGTTAAGCAGATAAGTGTTAAACTAAATGAATGAAAAATTCATTACAAAAAACAATAGCAGCAATGATGCTGACATTTAAAATGATATTATGCTTAAATGATAATTGGGAGACATACATAAAAAATTGTATTTATGAAGTGCGGGAGGTTGAAAAGAGAGAAGTTGAAAAGATGTTATCATGTATGGATCCCGAAAAGTGTTACTCAGAATATATGTGCTGTAACTGTGGGAAAACAAAGATAGTACCACATAGTTGTAAGAGCCGTATATGTACTGTTTGCGGAAAAAAACATGCAGATGAGTGGTCTGAAAAGATAAACAAAGAAATGTATGCAGTAACATACAGACATATAATATTAACTGTATCTGACAGGCTGTGGGGATATTTTGAGGGAAATTCAGCATTACAAAAACTAATGCTGGATACAGCAGCAAAAGTAATGAAAGATATAGTAAAAAAGTATAACGGAAAGGATAAAAGAGCAGAACCTGGAATAATAATGGTACTGCATCCGTTCGGAAGAGATTTAAAAACAAACATGCATGTACATATGCTAATGACAGAGGGAGGATTAACTCCTAAAGGAAAATGGATACCAATGTCCTACATAGACTATACTGTAATACGAAAGAAGTGGCAGTATTATATATTAACAGCGTTAAAGAAGGCTATGCCAAGGGATAAGGAATTAGCAAAAATAATTGACTGGTGCTTTAAAGAAAGAAGCAATGGTTTTAACATACAGGCGAAAAGAAGAATAGAAGGAAAAACAAAGCAAGCAGCAAGATATATGGCACGATATGTTAGGCATCCGGCAATAGCAGACAGTAGAATAATAGGATACGACACTCAAAATGTAACCTTCATATATGAAAGGGAAGGCAAAACAAATACAGTTGTAATGGATAAATATGAATTTATTCATAATGTAATCAAACACATACCAGATAATAACTTTAAGATGGTAAGGTATTTTGGAATTCATGCAAGACGATCAAAAAAGTCTGTACGAATAGTAATGGAGAAGTTAGGCTTGGTTGTAAATTACAAAACAAATCCATTTTCATGGAGAAAGAACATAAAAGAGTATACGGGCAAAGAACCTTTAAAATGTAGCGACTGCGGAGGAGAAATGCTTTTATATAAGGTAGTTTATATAAATAAAAGCGGTGAGCTACGAGAATATGGTGGTATAGACATTTTCATAAAAAAGATAACAAGAAAAGGAATAATTATAAATGAAAAAGAAGAAAAACAGAAGAAAACCCGAGATGAGGAAACATCAAACACAAAATACTATCAAGTATGTTTGTGTTAATTGTGGTGCAAGTGAAGAGATTCCAGAAGATGTACTTGATTACTTTGATGAAATAAACCCCCAGCAATTACTCTTTGGTTCTCACCAGTTTACTTGTGAGAAATGTCATGTTGGGATAATGAGACCAGAGAAAGAGCCGGAGTTTATTGTAAGAGGTTATGGTCTATATGATGGAATTGGTAATGACTAAAGGTTTAAGGTTTTTAAGTCATGAGCGAAGCGAATTTTCTTGACGAATGATGACGGAGATATTCTTTACGATTTGGGCACACCATTTCCATATGGTGTTAATGTTAAAGTGGTTTCTTTTCAAGATGTAAACAAGGATGGACTAAAAGATATAATAATTATTATCAATGAAGATAGTGAAGATTCTACACATATGGTAGGGGTTTTCTTGCAAAATTCCGATGGGTCGTTCGTTTTGGATGGTTATCTGAATCAAGAAATAAATGATTCCGGTAAGAATAAAGATATACAATCAGTAATGGAATACCTGTATGAAAAATACTAATAGATAATAGATAATAGATAAATGAAGCGGGTTCAAATACCATTTAGGTTTAGAAATGCCTGAGTGGTATTTTTTTTGAGAAATATTGTAATCCGTTTTATTTTTACACGAAAAATTAAAACCTAATTAGAGAACCAGATACAAGCAGCAATATGATATAATAATGGCGGTGATCCAGTAAAGTTCAGTAAAGCAACATTTCCTGGTGAGGTAAAGTAAGGACAAAAAGATTAATATTTAGAGGTGAAATTTGCCATTAGCCCGGATTTATATTCCGGGCTTTATTAATATGTAAGCGTATAATTGAACCCGTATGTTAATCAATTAATGAGTATGAGATAATACACCAAAAACCTGGAGGTGTTTTATGTCACATAATCAATGGAAAAAGTTAATTGAAGAATTCGAAAAAAGCGGAAAAACTCAGTCTCAGTGGTGCAGAGAAAAGAATTTGAAATTTAGAGCATTTAATTTCCAGTATAGAAGGTATAGAAAAGATAAGCAAAATGGCGAAGAGACTAATAACACAAGC
>JAEZUR010000002.1 GCA_023420935.1 Bacillota bacterium
CCATCCGGCTTCCTTCAGATTCGTAGTCACCCACGACACCCTTGCCATTGGCTATGTCCTTCCCACTACTAGGGCAGACTAGGGACTTAAACCCATAAGATTGCGCCCATGCTGGGCGCACATAAAAGAAACGGTTAATGATAACCTTCATCAACCGTTTCTTTTTTATCTTATTATGAATTCTAAACTTATTCAAATACTATTATATCTTATTTTGAGAACAAATAGTCAATCAATGTATAACCTTCTTCTGTGTAGTTCCCACTTTCTTTTGCCTCTAATTCATTATAGTGCCAGTCCTTCTGAAATGGTGCTGTGCTGTCATATAACATATATGGTACTGGATCACTAGTATGAGTTCTACACGCAAGCGGTGTTGGGTGATCTGGTAAAATCAGCATACGATAGTCCATTCCAGACTTATCCATCTCTTCCTTCACGGTACGAATTACTTTTGTATCTAAAGATTCGATTGCTTCAATTTTATTAGCAAGATTACCTTGATGTCCCATTTCGTCCGGTGCTTCCACATGAATATAAGCAAAATCATATCCATCTTTAGTAAGAGCATCTACGGCTGCTTTAGCTTTACCAACATAATTGGTATGTAGTGTTCCATCAGCGCCTTCCACAATAATGTTATTCATTCCAGCACCTACGGCAATCCCTTTTAGAAGATCTACTGCAGATATCATAACACCTTTTTTCTTATTCTTAAGTTCAAAGGAATCTAGAGCAGGCCTTGTTCCTGCACCCCAGAACCAGATAGAGTTTGCTTTATTTAATCCTTTTTTCGCTCTTTCTATATTAAGTGGATGATGATTCAATATGTCATAACTTTTTATCATCATCTCTCTTAAAGCTTCCTCTGCTGGTAAATAAGATCCTATTACTTTACCTAAGATATCATGAGGAGGGGTTAAGTCAACTACATTCCCCTTATCCCATATGGTTAAATGACGATAACTAGTTCCTAAATAATATTGATAAACTACAGTCTGCAACTGCTCTTTTACTGCATTTAGTAATACCGCAGCATCTTCCGTTGAAATTTCACTTGCGCTATGATCAATTATTGTCTTTTCTTCATATGGAAGAGTATCATCTGAAATCGTAACAATATTACAACGTAAGGCAATATCCGTATCTTTCATATCAACGCCTATGCTAAGAGCTTCCAACGGAGAACGTCCTGTATAATACTTTCTAGGGTTATAGCCAAGAACTGCAAGATTAGCAGTGTCACTGCCTGGACTCATTCCCTCTGGAATGGTATGTACTAACCCAATTTCTGAAATCTTTGCTAGTTGATCCATTGTTGGTGTATTTGCATAAGATAATGGTGTTTTTCCATCTAATGCTTCAATCGGTTCATCTGCCATACCATCGCCTAACACTATAAAATATTTCATTTATATACCTCTTTTCTCACGCAATACTATATTAAAAAGCTACACGAATTCTATTAATAACATCTAGCATGGATGCTTTCTTAGCAAACTCTGCTTCTGTAACTAACTCTGTAATAAATGCATATTCTCCACTTATTCCTGCCTGTACTTCTTCCACTGTCCCAAATAACTCTTTCACTTTTGTTTCATTGAGAGCTTTATCTCCAGAAATACGAACAAAGAATCTGTTATTTGCTTCTTCAATACTAGCTAGCTCTAACTTTTTGCTGCTCCAGATTGTCATAATATTAGTACCTAAGTGCTTCGCTGCATCTACAACATCCGATACTACTGCACTAGCTGTAGGTAATTTCCCTGCACCTTTACCATAGAACATAACATTACCAAGCAGATTACCTTTTACAAAAATTCCGTTAAAAACGTCGTTTACGCTATACAATGGATTGTCACTATTAATCATCATAGGCGCTACCATAGCATAAACTTTATCGTTTATTTTCTTGCTGCTACCAAATATTTTAATACTTGCATTTAATTTCTTTGCATACATTATGTCTTTATCTGTAATCTTAGTAATACCTTCTGTATAGATATCTTCATAATCAACCTGCATTCCATAAGCTAGAGATGTTAGGATTGCAATCTTTCTACATGCATCGTATCCTTCCACATCGGCCTCTGGATTGCGCTCCGCATATCCTTTATCCTGAGCATCTTTTAAAACCGTTTCAAAATCACTACCTTCATGGGTCATCTTCGTTAAAATATAATTAGTTGTTCCATTTAAAATTCCGGTAATTTCTTCAATCTCATCTGCTGTTAAAGACTGATTTAAAGGTCGAATAATTGGAATTCCACCGCCAACACTGGCTTCAAACAGAAAATTAACATGTTTTTCTTTTGCTATATTAAGAAGTTCAGCACCATGTTTGGCCACTAATTCTTTATTGGAACTACAAACACTTTTTCCTTTTTCTAATGCTTCTTTCACAAACTCATACGCAGGATGAACTCCTCCCATGGTTTCAACAATAATCTGAACCTCTGGATCATTGGATATAATACTATAATCATCCACCAGCTTATCTTCAATAGGATCTCCTGGAAACTTTCTTAGATCCAAAACATACTTCACGTTAATTTCTTGTCCTGCTCTTTTATTAATACTATCTCGGTTGGTATTTAAAACCTCTACAACACCGGATCCAACTGTTCCATATCCTAATACACTGATGTTAATCATAATTGCCTCCTAATTTATACTTAATTAATTTACTCTCTTGCTAAAATTTTCAGCGAATGAATTCCACTTAATGCTTCTATATCATCTATCATTGCAGTTACATCAACTGCAGACGGTAATATCTCAACACTTAATGTAATAAGTGCGATCCCATTTACTGGAATGGTCTGATTAATAGTTAAAATATTTGCTCCATTTCTAGCGACTTCATTTAAGACACAGGACAAAAGTCCTGGTTCATCATCCATCTGAAGCATAAAGGTAAATGTTTTTCCTCTTGCGTTGTCATGAAATGGGAAAATATCATCTTTATATTTGTAAAAAGAACTTCTGCTGATACCAACCGATTCGGTTGCCTCTTGAACTGTAATTGCTTTCTCAGAATCTAAAAGACGTTTTGCTTCGACTACCTTAAGAAGAACTTCTGGCACTGCTTTTTTTCTAACAATAAAATACTTCTCTGCTTCGTTCATACTCTCTTCCTTGTTCCCGTGTTTACATCTGCTGTCACAAAAACAGATGAAACACGATTATGTACTGATTTTGTTTGCATACCAAATACACTTGTTTTTCCTAGAAAGATATTATCACACTTCTGAACCCATTGCAACTCTTTTGGCGAAAAAAAAGCGACAAAAAACAGCTAGATTTAGCCATTCGTATTGTATTTGTTCACAAAAAAAGATGGGACAAAATGTCCCATCTAATCAATATCAATCTAATTTAGACTTCTTTTAATAATTGTTGAAGACTCTCTTGCTCCTGATTACTTAAGATTCCATCTAAGTCAAGTAATATTACCAAACCATCGTTTACATGTGCAACCTTATCAATATAAGATGTTTTATCATTTTTGATAATAACAGGTGGTTGGCTTATATCTTCTTCCGCAATTTCAACTATTTCCTGCACAGAATCAACTTCTACACCAATTAGAACATCCTTCGATTTTACAATAATAAGCTTTGTGTCTTCTGTAACGTCCTTTTTTGGTAAACCGAATTTAACTCTCATGCTAATAATTGGGATAATGTCACCCCTTAAATTAATAATACCCTCAATATAGCTTGGTGCATTTGGTATTGGAACCATATTAAGATATTTCTCAATCCCCTTTACATGGGTAACCTCAACACCGTAGGTTTCCTCCCCTATACAAAATAAAACCTGTTTTACCATTGCCATATATCTTCCTCCTATCCTTTGTTCACATTATTCCATTTTAAAAATGCGTTGATAAATGGATCAATGTTGCCGTCCAATACACTTGTCGCATTTCCAATTTCTTCATTGGTCCTATGGTCTTTCACCATAGTGTACGGCTGCATAACATAAGAACGTATCTGATTCCCCCAGCCAATTTCCTTCACTTCACCGCGGATCCCTGATTCTTTTTCCAGGTTTTCCTGTTGTTTTAAAATATAAAGCTTCGCTTTCAGCATTTGCATGGCTTTATCCTTATTCATATGTTGCGAACGCTCATTCTGACATTGTACAACGACGCCTGTCGGAAAATGTGTGATACGAATAGCAGACGATGTCTTATTAATATGCTGTCCACCAGCACCACTGGAACGATAGGTATCAATTCGGATGTCGTCATCTAAAATCTCGATATCCAAATCTTCTTCAATATCTGGCATAACATCACAGGATACAAAGGAAGTCTGCCTCTTCCCTGCTGCATTAAACGGTGAAATTCTGACTAAACGATGGACTCCACGCTCTGATTTCAAATAGCCGTATGCATTTTCACCTTTTATCTCCAAGGTAACGGATTTTAGGCCTGCTTCTTCCCCATCTAGGTAATCAAGCATATCTACTGAAAATCCCTTTTTATCTGCCCATCTTTGATACATACGGCAAAGCATACTTGCCCAATCACAACTTTCTGTTCCACCTGCACCTGCGTGTAGTGTTAAAATTGCATTTTCTTTATCATATTCTTCTGATAATAACGTAGTGATACGAAGAGTATCTAAATCTGATATGAATTTATTTAAAGCTTCTTGAATCTCTGGAATTAAGGATTCATCATTTTCTTCATATCCCATTGCTAACAAAGTCTCAACATCTTCATAATCACGTTTCAGTCCATTATACTGCTCAATGACTGCTTTTAAATTCTTTAATTCTTTCATGGATTCTTGAGAACGATCCGCGTTATCCCAGAAATCTGGTGCTTCCATTATTTTCTCAAGTTCTTCGATTCTTAACTGTTTATTCGTTAAGTCAAAGTGAATCCCCCACTTCAACCAATGGTTTCTCATAGGTTCCTAGTGTATACTTAAATTGGTCTAACTCAACCACTTGATCACCTCTTTTAGCTAATTTTTCCACAGCACTGTTTATATTTTCTTCCACTACCACATGGGCATGGATCATTTGGCTGTACTTTTTTTCCAACACGTTTTACAGGACCCTTTACAGAATCATCTTTATTGGTTCCCATAACCTTTGCAACTTGTTCTCTTTCTACTTTTTGTTCTATACGAACATGCAATAATGCTCTAACGGTATCTTCGCTTATGGCTTCAATCATTTCATCGAACATTTCAAATCCCATAAACTTATATTCTACAATAGGATTTCTCTGACCATATGCCTGTAAGCCAATTCCTTGTCTTAGCTGATCCATATCGTCAATATGATCCATCCATTTCTTATCAATTACTTTCAGAAGAATAACACGTTCTACTTCTCTTAAATGCTCCGGTTCTGGGAATTCCGCTTCCTTTGCTTCATAAAGCTTAACAGCTTCTTCCTTTAACTGCTGCATTAATTCGTTTTTACGCATATTCTTTACATGATCCGCGCGTATACTAACTGACTCAATTGGTACAATTGGCAATAACAGATTATCAAGTTCTGCTAAATCCCAGTCCTCGGATATTTGGTCATCACTAATACAAGTATTTACTGATTTCTCAACTACATCAGTAATCATCTTGTATATGGACTCCCTCATGCTTTCTCCGTCCAGAACTCTTCTTCTCTCCGCATAAATAATTTCACGCTGGTCATTATTTACTTGGTCATATTCTAACAAGTTCTTTCTGATACCATAGTTATTACCCTCTATCTTCTTCTGAGCTTTTTCAATGGCATTGCTTAGCATTTTATGTTCAATCTGTTCTCCCTCTGGCATGCCGAGAGAGTTAAATATAGCCATAAGACGTTCTGAACCGAACAATCTCATCAAGTCATCTTCTAGAGAAATGTAGAATCTAGATTCACCAGGATCACCTTGTCGTCCAGCACGACCTCTTAACTGATTATCGATACGACGAGACTCATGTCTCTCGGTTCCAATAATCTTAAGACCACCAAGTTCTTTTACTCCTTCACCAAGTTTAATATCAGTACCACGGCCTGCCATGTTGGTTGCGATGGTAACAACTCCCATCTGACCAGCATCAGCAACAATCTCTGCTTCCAGCTCATGGAATTTTGCATTTAAAACTTTATGAGGAATATTTTTCTTCTTTAATAAATCGCTAATTAATTCAGAAGCCTCAATTGTAATGGTACCAACTAAAACTGGTTGACCTTTTCGATGCGCTTCTATGATTTCATTAATTACAGCAGTAATTTTTTCTTTTTCTGTTTTGTATACTGCGTCCTGTAAATCTTTTCTTGCTACAGTCACATTAGTTGGAACTTCAATAACATCCATTCCATAAATATCTCTAAACTCTTTCTCCTCAGTAAGGGCAGTACCTGTCATACCAGATTTCTTAGCATATTTGTTAAAGAAATTCTGGAATGTAATGGTAGCTAACGTTTTACTTTCTCTCTTAACCTTAACATGTTCTTTTGCTTCAATTGCTTGATGAAGGCCATCGGAGTATCGTCTACCCGGCATAATACGTCCAGTAAACTCATCGACAATCAAAACTTGATCATCTTTTACTACGTAATCTTTATCTCGGAACATTAAGTTATGTGCACGAAGAGCAAGAATTATGTTATGTTGAATCTCCAAATGTTCAGGATCCGCAAGGTTTTCAATTTTAAAGAATTGTTCCACCTTACGTACACCTTCTTCTGTAAGATTAACATTTTTATCTTTTTCATTTACAACAAAATCACCAGTTTCATTGGTGTCTTCTTTCATAAGGACATCCATTTTACTAAGTTCTTTTTCTGTACCACGGTTTAACTGTCTTGCAACAATATCACATGCTTCATATAATTTTGTTGATTTACCACTTTGGCCAGAAATAATCAATGGAGTTCTTGCTTCATCTATTAAAACAGAGTCAACCTCATCGATAATTGCATAATGCAAATCGCGAAGTACTAGTTGTTCTTTGTAGATCACCATGTTATCTCTTAAGTAATCGAAACCAAGTTCATTATTGGTTGCATACGTAATATCGCAATGGTATGCATCCCTTCTTTCATCATTATCTATACTATTAAGAACTACTCCTACTTTCAAACCAAGGAACTCATGGATTTGTCCCATCCACTCAGCATCACGTTTGGCTAAGTAATCATTTACTGTTACAATATGAACCCCTTTACCTTCTAGCGCATTTAAGTAAGCTGGTAAAGTGGAAACTAAGGTTTTACCTTCACCAGTACGCATTTCTGTAATACGACCTTGATGAAGAATAACCCCACCTATTAACTGAACTCTATAATGTCTCATTCCAAGTACTCTTTTTGAAGCTTCCCTAACGGTAGCAAATGCTTCTACAAGTAAATCATCTAGCGTTTCACCATTTTTAAGTCGATTCTTAAACTCTACTGTTTTATTCTTTAACTCATCATCTGATAATTTCTCGAATTCCGGTTCTAACGCTTCGATTCGATCGGCAATCGGATAAATCATTTTTAATTCTCTTTCACTATGTGTGCCAAATATCTTATCAATAAATCCCATTTGTTTCACTCCTGTAATGTTTATTGGCTTCTTTCTTTCTATGAAGTCATGTCTCAAATAGCAACTTTATAGTCTATTGTATCATTAGTCTGACAAGGATTCAACTTATTTTTTGTAAGACAGCTACTTTAATGTAAAATATTGCCATCTCTGATTTCAAAAAGGGAAGAAACCCTTTCCTGGTTTCTTCCCCAATATGAATTGAATTTATTATTTTTAAAACTCTGGTTCAATTAATCCATAGGTATTGCCTTTTCTCTTATAAACAACATTAACTTCATCTGTATCTGCATTTCTAAATACATAGAAATTGTGTCCTAGGAGTTCCATTTGAATACATGCCTCTTCTGCGTCCATTGGTTTCATAGCAAATTTCTTTGTTCTTATGATCTCAATTTTATCATCTTCAAAAGAATCTTCTTCCACAAATGCTTGGTTAAAATTAACTGCTGCTTGTTTCTGTTCCACTAATTTATTTTTATATTTTCTTAATTGACGTTCAATTATCTCTTCCACAAGATCAATTGATACATACATATCATTACTTACTTGTTCAGCTCTAACTATATTTCCTTTCATAGGAATTGTTATTTCAATTTTTTGTCTTTCTTTTTCAACACTTAGTGTAACATGAATTTCAGTTTCAGGAGTGAAATATCTTTCAAGTTTCCCAATCTTTTCATATACTGCTGACTTAAGCCCTTCTGTCACATCAATGTTTTTGCCACTAATAATATAACGCATAATGTCCAGCTCCTTTTTAACTTTCTTTTTTGTACATAAACGATAAACTTTTGTACACTTTTATTATACCACAACATGACCAATTATCAAGAAAAATAACCTAATTTCCCGTTTCTAATTCAAACTTTTACTATATTTTTAGAATGAATGACATTTATTTGCAAAATAATTAGAAATATTTAATAATTTGTATAAATATATTCTATTTTCACTCTATTACGACAAATTATCACAGTTTTTTTTATATTATTTCCTTTTATTTGACAATGATTTTGTCAAGTATTTAGTCTCATCTTTTTATCATTTTTATGATTTTATCACAAACAACAAAACAAACATTCGAACTTGACAGCATTTTATTCCCACAAAAAAACCATGTATTTATGTGGATAATGTGGATAAGTCGGTGTATAACTCATTTTCTTTGTAAAACGGCCATTATTTAATGTGGATAACTTTCCACATACAACTAGGACACTTTTTTGTTATTCCCCACTATTAACTAATTACATTCATAAGTTTTTGTGCAGTATGTATAGCTCTCCTTTTGTCAACAAAGAAAAATGTAATTTTCCCATATCTTTTTGCAAACAATTATAAACTCATTTCTTTAAATTTTCAAAATATTATGACAAATTCATTGGAAATCTTCCTTTCATTAATAATAGTAATGAAGATCTCCTTGAAGTGATCTTTCATATTCATCAATCTTATTTGCCAAAAAAGGAGCCAAGCCTACAAATTCTGCTCCATACGAATGATTTCCTTCTTCGTTCTGAAACTTACGTACAATCCGAACCACCGCATAGAAGTAACTACTCTCACCCAACTTAATCTTCCCATTAAAGTAATATTCAAGCGGTAAGTCAGCATGACAATAAAATCCTAACCCTGTTTTGGAGATATCAAATACTTCAACTTCAGCATCTAGGTTATTAATTACAACGTAATCCTGTTTAAATATAGAGTTAACCTCTAAATGAAGCTCAATTGGTAATCTCTTATGTTTTCTTCTCTCATACCCATACTGCATACCCTTAACATCCTTTCCTATATATATTTATTTGTCATTTTATTATACCACATTTTACTAAATTTGTATTTAATTTATTATCTTGTTCCATCAACACAAAGCATGCTCCATAATGTTCTATTATCACAAATCAAAAAAGAGCATCCTAGTTTCCTAAGATGCTCTTGTATAAGAATCGTTCTTATATTATTCAACTACACGTCTAGCGCCATATGGTGTTCTATAATAAATATTAGAAACCTTAATGCCAGTCTTTTTATTACTTGCATGAACAACTTGTCCTCCACCAATACAAATTGCAACATGTCCTACTGAACCATTACTTCCGTAGAAAATTAAATCTCCTGCTCTTGCATCAGATACATCTATCTTCTTACCAACTGTAGATTGAGATGATGATGTTCTAGGAAGACCAATACCAAATGATTTGAATACAGATTGTACAAAACCAGAACAATCAGCTCCATTGGTTAAGCTTGTACCACCATAAACATATGGATTACCTACAAACTTAAGTGCAAATGATGCAATTTCAGCACCTGATCCACTTCCAACCACTTTTCCGAAATCGGATGAATCATTATTTGACGTATTATTATTCGAATTATTGTTACTTGAATTATTATTTGAGTTGTTATTATTTGAATTATTGTTAGAAGAATTATTGTTCTGGTTATTCTTCTCTCTCTCTGCTAATTTTGCTGCCGCTTCTTCTTCGGCTCTTCTAGCTTCTTCTTCGGCCTTTGCTTTCGCTTGTTCTTCTTCAACTGAGATAGCCTGTTTAAATTCTACACGAATATCAACATATTCCTTTGACACATAACCAACAGTAGCTTCTGAACCTTCATTTCCTTCATCGATCAGAATTTTAACCCACTCATCATATTCTTTTACTACTTCAAACTCTTCACCCAATGGAACTAATGTTAAAACAGTGGCGTCTATACTTTTATCTTCACGAACCTTAAGCGTAGTAGTATTTACTTTTGCCCATTTCGTACCATACTTGTCAACTAATTCTTCTGCACTGAATCCAATTGCTAAAAATTCGGTATTTATGTAACCCTCAACTTTACCTGATTTGATTTTAACCCATTTATCATCCTGTTTTAAAATCTTCGCTGCTGATCCTTCGTATAACTTACCAAGAATCTCGCTATCTGTATTAGGCTCTTTTCTTATATTAACATAGTCATCCGCTATAGATATACCTGTGTCTGCATACTCCGATACAGGTTCGACAGTTGATTCTGGCTCAACTACTTGCTTTGCTGCTTCATTGGTCTGCGCTGACATCACTTGTGACATAACTGCTACTGGATCAGCATTCTCTGCTGAGTAAAACTTGTCCAATGAAATTGATATACCTGCAAGGCCTGTCTCCGTAGATAATGTTGCAGATGTAAGCTTAGGCGCATGTATTGATGCCATAACAGTTAATGCTGCTGCCATGCACAATGCCGATTTAACTATAACTTCCTTCTTCATTTATTTCCCCTCCAAAATATTAAATCTATAAGTAAAATTGTTACGAAATTGTTACACGATTACTTGGTCATTATATCAATATTTTCAAATTTTGTCAAGGAGTATCTGAATTGATATATTTTCCCATTGTTCCGTTTTAACTTGAAAACCCCTAATTTACAGCGTTTCAGGCGCTTATATATTAAGGGTTTTATTTACATTATTTGATTTTATTATACATTAATTCTCGTTTAAATATTTTTCTACAGCTGTAATTGCATTTGCACCGTCTGATGCAGCTGTTATAACTTGCTTTAATTGCTTTGTTCTTATGTCTCCTGCAGCAAATACACCCGGAATATTTGTCTCACAATTTTCATCTGCTATTATATATCCACTGTCGTCAGTTGCAAGAATTTCTTGGTATATTTGCGAGCTAGGCACATTTCCTACCGCAATAAATACGCCTGCTAATTCAATCTGTTTTGTTTCATTATCCTTAAGTGATTTTACTTGTATTGCTTCCACATAATCTTTTCCCTCAATTTGTTCCACAACACTATCCCAGATAACTTCCACATTATCCAGAGAAAGCAGCTTAGAAATAATTGATTTTGCAGCTCTAAATTCGTCTCTTCGATGAATAACATAAACTTTTTCGCACAAACGGGCTAAAAAGATAGCATCCTCTAAAGCCACATCTCCACCACCAATCACCGCAACAGTCTTATTTCGGAAAAACGCCCCGTCACATGTTGCACAATATGAGACACCCATGCCCGTTAGTTCAGCTTCACCTGGCACATTTAATTTACGATATACTGCACCTGTTGCAATAATAACTGTTTTACCGTGATATACCTGACCATTATCTAATTTTATTTTTTTAGTATTTTCTTCTAATTGAAACTCTGCCACATCTCCCTGAGCAAAGTTCACCCCAAGACGGTCACAATGCTTTCTAAATTTATCTGCCAACTCAAAACCACTTATCCCTGGTATCCCCGGATAGTTATCCACTTCATAGGTATTAATGATCTGTCCACCACTTAAAGGATTTTTCTCAATTACCAATGAGCTAAGTTCCGCTCTAGACGCATAGATTCCTGCTGTAAGTCCTGCCGGACCAGATCCTATTATAATAACATCAAGTATAGTTTCCATGATGTATCCTCCTGTTCTTCTGTAATATTTAATAATATATCTTACTTTTTTTAATTCTTTATGCTATAATTATAGCACAGAAAGGTGTGATGTATAGATGGATATATCTGCTTTAACTTCACTATCAACTAAGCAGCCTGTTATGACTAATGTAAATGTCGCAGTACTAGGTATGAGTTTAGATGCCATCGAAACGATGGGCGATAATTTCACCAAAATGCTTGAGCAATCTGTTCAACCTAATCTTGGACAAAACATTGACATTTTGTTATAACAGAAAGGGACTGTTGCAAAAAGTAGTTTATAATTCTATTTTGCTCAGCCCCTTTTTCATATTACATTTTATTCTTCTTACATTCTTGTCGTAACTTCTATCCAAATCATTATTATAACACAGATAACGATTCCAATTAACAATGACAAACTACCTATTTTATGATTAATCTGTCCAATTGAACTTCCTTCTATTCCTTCTGTTAATACATCCTGATTACGTTCCTGTTTTCGAAATATGAATTTAAAACCATCCCATCTACCTTGTATCTTAGACATTAAAATCATTAACAAAACTGCCAATACCGTAGTAAATGTTGCAATAAATGCATAACTTATAATCAATGGAATCAAGGTTGATGCAGTATATTCAACCGTATCAGGAAACAGTTCAGCCGCTTTAACATTACCATATGTGATACGAATTAAATCCTCTATTCTTGGCATCATATATGTCATCACTACTGAACTTCCATTTATGGTAAAATGAATGATCATGGTAGTTAATATAGAATCTGTTGCTTCAATCATAACTGCAAACACGACACCCATTGCAAACGCGTAGATAAATTGATTAAAATTCATATGCAGCAAACCAAATAATAAACCACTAAGTACCACCGCTTTTAAGGGATTTACCTTTCTATATTCATGAAAGAAAACTCCTCTATATACGGCTTCCTCAAATATACACGGTATAAATGCTATGATAAACAAACTTAAAAATAAAGGATTATTCTCTACCACATTAGTTACCGTATCGTCGATCACATTTGTAGAAAATAGTAAGGAAATTAAGTTTAATAGTGTCATTAACGGAGTAATTAAAAATGCAAAAACAATTGCAAGAAACATATTCACTGTCTTAATCTTTTTTAAACGTATTACTTCTAATATATTCTGCTTGGTAATTATAATATAGAAAAGCATCGGTATTATTAATAATACTTGAGAAAACATCAGTGCAAAAAAGTAATTCTTTATCAATGGTTCGAACACCGACATTACAAAAGATCCTAGCACAGCTACAATTACGGTTATTAAATAAACTCTGTTAACCTCTTTCACTCTATTCATGCTATTACTCCTGTTTGTTATTATCTATTTTTCGAGCAAACACATTAATCCATTTTTCATCTTCTCTATCTTCTCGCACATCATTTGTTTTAAAGATTTCTATGATTTCTAATTGTCTGTGTCTACTAAGTATATCTTTTATAGTTTTTGTAGTATAATATTTAAAATATCTATCCTTAAAGACGCCTTCAAAATCGCCATATTTAAAGGACATATATAAAATCCCATCTAGATTCATACTAGCAATTACTTTATCTAATATATCATCTATCTCTTCTGGTTTCACATGTAACAGTGAAGCACATGCCCATACGCCATCGAATACCTCATCAAAATCTATTTCTGAAAACTTCAATTGCAGTACATCCTGTCCAATATGTATACTAGCTAGTTCACATAATTCCTCTGCACCATCTACTGCCGTTACATCAAATCCGTTTTCAATAAAGTACAAGCTGTCTCGTCCTGAACCGCAACCCAGATCTAAAACTGCTGCTCCTTCTGGTAACAATTCAATAAACTTATCTAGTGTTTCCTCTACATTAAGTTCTACTGTACTATCATAGTATTCTCCGGCGTGCTGATTATAATAATCTATCGAGTCCAACAAAACTCCTCCTTTCAAATATTTATATTATACCAAATTACTTATAAGAATGCTATCATTATTTATCTACGAACCGAGGGTAACACTGGTAAGCTATCTGCATTAGATTAGTGCCATGCCTAGTACACAAAGAAAAGGATGCAGTATTAATACCACATCCTTGATGACTATTTATTAACCCTGCATCATAAACTTAACCAGTTTATCTAAATCTTCTGGCTCATATGCAATTACTTCAAGTTCACTGATTTCTCCATCAGAAAACATTTTTGCAAGTGATACATATTGAGAAAGTTTAGATTTTAAATTAAGTCTATCTCCTTCCTCTGATACCAATTCCACTTTACCTTTACAACTATCCACCACTTCAAAAAATTTGTCAATGTTTGTAATGTTTGTTAGCTTCATGCCCCATACCTCCTTTATTATTTAAATGCGATTGCATCAATCTCGATCTTAACATCTTTTGGTAGTCTAGCCACTTCAACACAAGATCTCGCTGGGAAATCTTTTGTGAAATACGTAGCATAAATCTCATTGATTTTACCAAAATCGTTCATATCTTTAATGTAAACTGTTGTTTTCACAACGTTATCTAAACTTGTTCCTGATTCTTCTAATAAGGCTTTTAAATTAGAAAGAGTTTGTTTGGCTTGTTCCTCAACGGTTCCTGTTACTAACTCTCCTGTTGCAGGAATAATTGGAATTACTCCAGAAGTAAACACAAAACCATTTATCTCAATTGCCTGTGAATACGGACCGATTGCCGCTGGCGCTTTTGGTGTACTAATTATCTGTTTCATTATTCTGCCTCCTTCATATATACGGTTGTACAAACTCATTATATACTATTTTTTTCCTAATTACACTAGTTTTTTTTCAAATTAATGATATAATGAAAAGTAATTTCACTTGCTTGCAAGGGTGAAATTGCTTCAGGATCATGAACACGCTTTTTCGTTCATGATATAATGAAAAAGTAATTTCACTTGCTCGCAAGGATGAAATTGCTTCAGGATCATGAACACGCTTTTTCGTTCATGGTATAATGAAAAGTAATTATTTCAAAAGGAGTAGGATATGTATAGTTTTGACAGCCGAGTTCGTTATAGCGAAGTAGACAAAAAGAAACAATTAGATTTAGTATCAATCATCAATTATTTCCAGGATTGTAGCACATTCCATTCTGAAGATGCTGGTGTTGGAATTGACTATCTGGATGATAAAAAACGAGCGTGGCTGCTTAATTCATGGCAGATTGTTGTTGATAAGTATCCTGTGTTAGGTGATTATATAACTACCGCAACGTGGGCATATGATTTTCAAAGTATGTATGGATATCGTAACTTCGTAATTAAAGATAGTAATGGTGAGATTTGTGCTTGCGCTAACTCTATCTGGGTTTTCATGGATATGAAACAAGGAAAACCAATTCGAATTGATCCAGAAGATGTTGCAGTTTATGGAGAAGATCCCAAATTAGATATGGAATATGCCCCAAGAAAAATCCTGTTACCCAAAGGATTTATTACCAAGGAACCATTTCCAGTTATATCTTCCAATATTGACACAAATAATCACGTTAATAATGGACAATATATTAAAATGGCAGAAGAATATTTGCCTGAAGATTTTACTATCAAACAAATGCGGGCAGAATATAGAATATCAGCAGTACTAGGAGATATAGTATACCCCAAAATTTATATAGATAACAATCTTTACACTATAGTTCTCGCGAACAGCGAGGATAAACCATATACCATAGTTGAGTTTATTGGAACAAAATAAAGTCAATAGGAAGGAATTAAACATGATAGAATTAGGAAAAATACAGACTCTAGTTGTTGTTAAGACAACCGATTTCGGAGTGTACTTAAATACCCAAGGAGGTCCAGAGAACGAGAAGGTACTTCTGCCAAAAAACCAAGTACCAAATGGTTGTACCATGGGCGATGAGCTTACTGTTTTTATATACAAAGACTCAGAAGATCGCCTAATCGCAACCACTACAACTCCTGCGCTGGAAGTTGGAGGCTTGGCAGTTTTAAAAGTTATTGAAGTAAGTACAATTGGTGCCTTTTTAGATTGGGGACTGATGAAAGATTTACTTCTTCCATTTAAAGAGCAGACTAACCGTGTCCATGTGGGCGATCAAGTACTGATCAGTCTATATATTGATAAAAGTAGCCGCTTATGCGCAACTATGAATGTATATGACTTTTTAAAAACTGAATCTCCATATAAAACAGATGACCGTGTATTAGGAACTATATATCAGCTTAGTGATGAATTTGGTGCCTTTGTAGCTGTAGATAATCTATATTCTGCTCTCATACCTAAGAAGGAATTATTCCGTAATTTAAAACCAGGTGATAGCATTGAGGCACGTGTCGTTGGCGTTCGCGAAGATGGCAAGCTAAATCTAAGCTTACGCGAACCTGCTCATGTACAGATGGATGAAGACTCCTCTCTTCTATTAGATCGATTGAATCAAGCAGATGGCTTTCTTCCTTTTACTGACAAAACTTCACCTGAAGTGATCAAAGCAGAATTCTCCTTAAGTAAGAATGCTTATAAACGTGCAGTAGGAAGACTCTTAAAAGAAGGAAAAATAACCCTTTCTGACGAAGGAATTACATTAACAAACAAAAATCAATAATATAATAATTCAAACACTTATAAAGGGTTGTCGCAGTATTGCGACAACCCTTTTATTTACGCCTGTTTCGTTAGTAACTCTAATGTTGCAAGAAGCAAATCCGTTTCAATTGGCTTTGCTAATAAATATTTTAGACCAAGACTTTTGATTTCTTCTAAGGTCGAGGAATCACATAATGAACTAAGCATCAAAATTTTCGCCTTTTTGTCTTCTTTTAATAAAAGTTCTGCCGTCTCAAGTCCATCTATCCCAGGCATAATGATATCTAAAATCACAAAGTCTGGACGAAGATCCTGATACATGGTAATCCCTTCTTCTCCAGTTTTCGCATGACCTAATACTTTATATCCTTTTCCCTCTACAATATTCTCTACCTGCTTAGAAGCAAATGGTGAATCATCAATCACCAAAATTGTCTTTTTCATAGTATTTTCCTCCTACCTGTTTATAAATTTATTATCTTACGCATAAATCGATAATAACTTATAATATACACTTACGTTCATTCTACCGTAATCACTTGCGTATATAAACTCATGTTTTAGTATATAGTCATGCTTTTCTTCTAATCCATAACTACCCTGAACGATATGTGGTACTGATAATTTGGATCTGCTCCCCAGTTGATTATTTATATCGCTTAAAGCTTTACCACAAATAATATTTAGATATTCTTTAATATATAGTATTTGATCATCTAAGTTAAGTTTATCACCTAAGTTCATTTCTAAAACCAATTTGTCACACAATGAATTTTGCATCTCACATATAATTAATGCCTGAAACATTCCCCGCGTAGTAACAATACCAGTCATAATATTATCTGTGATAGCATCTGTTTGTATTCCATTCTCCAATGCTACAGAGGTTAACTTTTTAGTCAAAGATAAAAATGCATTATTAAATATTTCATAAACTTCAATATTATTTGTTATAATCTACATCATCCCCAATACAAATTTGTCTTATTAATTATCATCAAGAAATCGCATTCTCGCTCCATCTGGTTTTTTGGATCTCTGTATTTGTGCATCTGGTTCTTTATAAATATTCCCTAAATGATTTATCATTTTATCCTTACATTGAGGGCAAAAACGTCCAGTCTTAATCATGATTCCACAGCCTTCGCATTCAAGTCCTATAGGAGAATCATCCGAAAAACATAGACGTTCTTCTCGCACCCATTTTTTAATCTGTGCTATTGACACTTCATTTTCTTCCGAAACTTCTTGCATACCAGCTCCTGGATTGTCATAAATATACTGCTTTACAACAGAAAACTTTTCATCCAACTTTTTTGCACACACTGGGCAAATCGGCATTCCTCCCATATAATTAAATAGTTTACCGCATGTTTTACAATTTCTCACATCCATAATGATGCCTCCTTAAAATCCTTTTCCAATGCATAGGCTGATAAAGAATACTTCTTCCACACCAGCCTGTTTCAAAACATTTGTACAAGCTTCTATGGTGCTTCCTGTGGTATAGATATCATCCACTAAAATTATTCTTTTCATATATGATAATTTCCTATGATTATCTTCGCAAATTTCAAATGCTTCCAAAAGATTCTTTAATCTTTCTTTATCATTTAATTCCTTTTGTGGTAATGTCTTTTTATTACGAATTAACACATGATTGATAACTGGAATCTGCAATTGATCCCCTATGGCTCGGGCTAAAAGTTCTGCCTGATTATATCCTCTGGTTCTTAGCTTTGCTTTATGAAGTGGTATTGGTATTAGTGCATCTGGCGCAAGCTGTTTAAGAACATCGCCATAATATTTAATAAATTCTTCTGCATAGAAAGAAACATATTCCCTTCTACCTTTATATTTAAAATCCCCAATCGATTTCTTCATCCGTTTGTCGTAAATCCACAATGCAAATCCTTTTTCATAATGAAACTTCTTATTGCTACAGTCAAAACAATATTCTGCTTCCTCTTGCTCTATAGGCTTGCTACATTTTTTACAACAGGGTTCTTTTACCAGTTGTAATTGATCTTTACATGAATCACATGCTTTACATGACTTCGGTACTACAATATCTCCGCAAACAGGACATCGTCTTGGAAAAAAAATATCTAAAACAACCCCAACTAAACTGTTTAACAAATTCATCTCCTTGATTTTGCTATTGAAATAACTTAGCAGGATAAACACCTTTATCTACTAATCCTTGGAATGATCTTACTACATAATCTTTATCTTCTTTATATGTAACTCCAAACCAACGATCTGATGTTTCTAACACAGTTACTTCTGCTTTTCCATTCTTAATTAGCTGATCCACAACAGAAGGTAGTAGATATTCTGCTTTTAATGGATCATCAGAAATATTATCTAGAAAAGTAGAAAAGCCTAAGTCTAATTCTTGTAAGAATTCTGGCGTAAATCCCCACATGTTCATGGATACTGGGCGTTTAAGTTCGAGTTCATATTCATTTTTTCCACTGTTGGCAATCGCTACCTGTCCTCGCTTCTCTATATCCGAAGTCTCTTCTATATCTAATAGGAAACCTGTATCACTCACACGACATACACCTCTTGTAACTGTGCCATGTTCACTAAGAGTATTCCCAAGGTAAAAACCTGCCATGCAGAAGTTATACTGTTTCTGTGAATTCTTTGCATTTTCTAAAAACTTATGCACTTTTACAAAGGCTTCTTTCCCATAATAATCATCGGCATTGATAACTGCAAAGGGTTCCTTTATGACTCCATGGCAACTTAAAACCGCTTGACCTGTTCCCCAAGGTTTTTCCCTTCCTTCTGGCTTATTATAACCAGCTGGTAATGCATCTACCTCCTGAAAAACATATTCTACATTAATACATTTTTCAATTCTATTACCTATAATTTCTTTAAAATCATGCTCTAAATCTCTTCGAATTATAAATACTACCTTACTAAATCCAGCCTCTATGGCATCATATATGGAATAATCCATAATAATCTCACCGCCTGGTCCAACTGGCTCTAATTGCTTAATTCCACCATATCTGCTACCAAGGCCTGCGGCCATTATTACTAAAGTACTTTCACCCACATTAGCTCCTCCATTCATTACTGTCACTTATATTATAACTCAAATAATATATGAATGCACTCTTTTTTCTAATTTCTAAATAAATTCCTTTATTCTGTCACAAAGACTAGAATATCTTCTTTGTTCGCTTACATTATCTATCATATATCGTATCATTTCTTCACTACCCACTATAGTTACGCATTTTTTTGCCCTCGTAACTGCCGTGTATAACAAATTTCGATTAAACAGCATTCTAGGTCCAGATAAAATTGGCATTACTACAGCTGGATATTCACTTCCCTGTGCCTTATGTATGGTAATTGCATAGGCCAGTTCTAATTCGTCCAATCCACTAAATCCATACTCTACCATTCTGCCTTCTTCGTATTCTACCGTAATTGTTTCCGCAAATAAATTGATCTCTTTAATCACACCAGAATCCCCATTAAATACACCAGAACCCTTTTCTATAGAAATCCCATATTTACTTTGTATTTCCCATTCTAATTGATAATTATTTTTAATCTGCATTACCTTATCCCCTTCTCGGAATACAGATTGTCCAAACTCCTTCTCCTTTTTATTATTAGAGGGTGGATTTAGGTACTGCTGTAGTATTTGATTCAACCGCTCTACACCAAGCTCCCCTTTTCTCATTGGGGTTAATACCTGAATATCAAAAGGTGTTGCATCCACATAACTAGGTAATTTTTCGTTTATTAATTGTATCATAATACTAATGATTACATTTACATCTTTCCTTTGAAGCAAAAAGAAATCCTTACTCTTATTGTCCAGTTTGATCGGCTCTCCCTTATTTATCTTATGAGCATTAACAATAATATCACTTTCTGCAGCTTGTCGAAAGATTTTTGTCAATTTAACCACTGAAAAATGGGACGACGCAATTATATCTCTTAATATATTACCTGGACCAACAGACGGAAGCTGATTCACGTCTCCTACCAAAATCAATCTTGTTCCTACCATAACCGCTTTTAATAAAACATGCATTAAATTAATGTCAACCATTGACATCTCATCTATAATAATAGCATCTGTTTCTAATGGGTTTGTTTCATTTCTTTCAAAATGCATTCCGGCTTCGCTGCCCTCTAATCCACCAGAAATCTCAAGTAATCTATGAATTGTTTGTGCTTCATATCCAGTGGTTTCAGACATACGTTTGGCAGCTCTACCAGTTGGCGCAGCTAACAGTATATCCATTCCTTCTGATTCAAAAAACTTTATAATTGTATTTATCGTTGTAGTTTTACCAGTACCAGGACCACCTGTTATCACTAACAATCCATTTTTTGCTGCTTCGACTACAGCCGTCCGCTGCATCTGATCCAATTCTATCTGTGCTTGTTTCTCAAGCTTTTGTAGTCTTTCTTCCACCTCAGAAACAGATACGTTATAATTAATATTTAAATCCAATAGCATTCTTGCACAGTTTAATTCCATATAATAAAGGCTAGCACTATAGACTATTTTCTCACCACCAACATCTTTACCTATTAGTCTACGGTCTATCATCATGTCCATTATATGACGATTCATCAAATCTGGCTCAATATAAAGTAACTCTGCTGTCTTCTGCAATAGTTCTTTTTCCGGTAAATAAATGTGTCCAGCACCACCTGCTTGTTGTAGTGTGTATAGAATGCCCGCTTTGATGCGAAAATCCGAATCTGTTCCAATACCAACTTTTGTAGCAATCTCGTCTGCCAATTTAAATCCAATTCCATGGATATCATCTGCTAATTTATATGGATTCTCCTTAATCACTTCGTACATTTTAGGTCCATAGGTTTGATATATTTTCACAGCCAGATTAGTTGTAATTCCATACTGTTGAAGAAATAGCATTGCCCCTCGCATTTCCTTTTTCTCCTCGAATTGGGATGCAATGTCTCTTGCGATTCGTTCGCTGATTCCTTTCACCTCTACAAGTCTCTCTGGTTCTTCCTCAATAATACGAAATGTATCTTTTTTAAATCTTCTCACAATTCTTGCTGCTAAAGCAGTTCCAATTCCTTTTATGGCACCAGATCCAAGATAACGTTCCATTGAAAATAGATCCTCAGGTTCCTTAATCTCATAGCTTTCTACTTTAAATTGCTCTCCGTATAATTGATGGGCTATATAGCTGCCCGTTAGTGCAAGGAATTCTCCTTCACTGATAAATGTAAAACTACCAACACAAGTAACTTCATCCTCTTCGTTGGTCAAACTAAGCACTGTGTATCCGTTATCAGCATTTCGATATACAATTTTCTCAACATATCCCTGAAGTACTTCTGACAACTTATTCGCCCCCTATCATACTATGATAAAAAGCGTCCAAACTGTAATCACAGCTTTCGGACGCTTTTTTATGTACTTACTTTAGTTACGTTTCATGGATTCGTAAAGCATTTTCGCAATCCCGATTCCCTCACCCTCAGTAGAGGATTCTGCGTACTTTCCTGTTAACATATCACCAAAATATTGCATATATTCATTCTCATCATCGCTAGATGATACTGTCTTCTTCATTTCTTTAAATACTTGTTCCACAAAATAGGATTCAAAGCTTTTACAAACATTCATTAATTCTTCGTCAGTAGAACCAGATACGTTTGATAAGGAATCTTCTAATTCCTTAGTCTTAGTAGAAGAACTTGTCTGATTAACTGTTCCATTTAGCAATGGAGAAGCACCATTGATTGCTATACTCATCTACTCATCCCCTATCTTCTTAGATTATTCGCTTGCTGCAACATTTCATCCGATGCAGTAATTGCTTTTGAGTTCATTTCATATGCTCTCTGTGCAACGATCATATTTACCATTTCATCTACTGCTTGAACATTGGATCCTTCTAAATAACCTTGCTTCACGGTGCTTACTGAAACGCCATCCGCTTGTGACTCTAATATCGCTTCACCTGAAGCGCCAGTTACTTTAAGTAAACTGCTTGAGAGTTTCTCAAGACCTGCCGGATTATTAAATTGTGCTAATCCTATCTTGATTCCAATTGGCTGTGGATTACCTGATGCATCTGGATAACATATGTTTCCTGTAGTATCAATTGTTATATCAGCAGTATTATAAGTTGAATCCAAGGTAATTGGCTGTCCTGTACTATCTAATAAAGGACGACCTTCCGAATCCGCTATTGTTGTACCACCCACTCCTATGGAAGCACTAAAGGAACCATTTCTTGTATAAGCAGTTGACCCCTCTTCTAACTGCACCATGAAAAATCCTTTCCCCTGAATAGCGAAATCAAAATCATTTCCAGTCTCCTGCATTGGACCTTGTTTATACTGGGAAGTGATAGCAGAATTTCTAACTCCAAGTCCTACTTGGATACCAACTGGCTTCTCAGCTCCGGTACTGTCTGTGGATACATCTTGAATTGTTTGATATAATAAAGTTTTAAATTCTGTCGTTTCTTTCTTATATCCTGTTGTATTAATATTTGCTATATTATTAGAAATTGTATCTATATTTGTCTGCTGTGATATCATACCGGATGCAGCAGTCCATAACGAACGCATCATATGTCTACACCTCTTTCTTTATTCTCTATACTCTACCCACGGAGGAAACAGCTTGTTCCAAAATACCATCTACTGTCTGAATCACTTTTTGATTGGCTTCATATGCGCGTGTTATAGTTATCATCTCTACCATCTCTGATACCACATTAACATTGGATTGCTCTGTATATCCTTGTTGAACTAATCCATCTGCCTCTTTTGTAACTGCACCTTCTACCGTCTGATATAAATTGTCCCCATACTTCTCTAAATAATTATAATCTTCAAAATCCGTAATCTGTACTTGATTTATTAACGTTCCGTCTGCATAAACAGAACCATCGGTTCCAATAACAATCTCTTGGGCATTGGCCGGTATCTGTATATTACCGCCTTCACCTTGGAGATGATTACCGTTCGTATCCACAACATATCCATCCTGAGTTAGTTTAAAAGATCCATCTCTTGTATACTTAATTGATTCATTCCCATTCTTATCCGTAACGCTAACACCGAAGAATCCTTTTCCTTCAATCGCAAGATCATATACATTGCCAGTTTGTCTAAGAGATCCTTGTTCATAATCCGTATATACTTCACCAAGTTTTACGCCCGGATTCATTGTTCCAATTGCTTTATCGTTATACATCTCTGAACCGTCTCGTATTTTTATAGCAAGTACGTCTTTAAATGCTTGATTGGTAACGCTATCCTCTTTATACCCAACTGTGGCAGAGTTAGCCAGGTTATTACTTATAATATCAAGCCTTTTTTGTTCGTTAATCATACCAGAATAAGCGGTATATAAACTCCTAATCATTGATGAATATCCTCCTTCGTTGGATTGTTGCTGGAGTACAGTTTATTAATCTCTCTTACCACTTAAAAATTCAACAAACTTTCCAGTTCCAATAGCAACAGCTGTCATTGGGTCTTCTGCTGTCATCGTTGTGATACCTGTTTTTGCTTCGATTAATTCTTCTAATCCACATAATAAACTTCCGCCACCAGTTAAAACAATTCCTCTGTCCGCAATGTCTGCAGCTAATTCAGGTGGTGTTTTCTCTAATACACTGTGTACTGCTTCTACAATCTGAGAAGTTGTTTCTTTTAAAGCTTCTTCTGTTTCATCAGAAGTAACTGTAATTGTTTTAGGAAGACCTGTCACTAAGTTACGACCACGCACATCCATAGATTCAACTTCTGGACGCTTATACGCGGAACCAATCTTTATCTTTATCTCTTCAGCTGTTCTTTCACCAATAAGCAGATTATGTTTCTTACGCATATAACGAACAATTGCCTCATCAAAATCATCTCCTGCAATTTTAATAGAAGTACTAACTACAGTACCGCCCAGAGAAATAACCGCAATATCAGAAGTACCCCCTCCTATATCTACGATCATGTTACCACAAGGTCTTGAAATATCGATGCCTGCACCGATTGCAGCTGCAATTGGCTCTTCAATAATAGCTACTTCTCTTGCTCCTGCTTGATAAGTCGCATCTTCTACAGCCTTTTTCTCTACTTCTGTAACACCACTTGGTACACAAACACTAATTCTAGGTTTACGGAAACGTTGTTTTCCGGTTGCTTTCTGTATAAAATATTTTAGCATTTTCTCTGTTACTGTATAATCGGAGATTACTCCTTGTCTTAAAGGACGTACGGCAACAATATTTCCTGGGGTTCTACCAAGCATTAATCTTGCTTCTTCGCCAATTGCTTTTATCTTGTTCGTATCTCTATCGAAGGCCACAACTGAAGGCTCTTTCAATACGACTCCCTTTCCTTTTATATAAACTAGCACGCTTGCTGTTCCTAAATCAATCCCGATATCACTGCCTAACATTTTATATCTCCTTTCATTTCTAAATGGTCTATTTGATTTTTTCCAAAGTTTTACTAATTAAACGTATTCTACTTCATTATAAACTCATTCTCACAAATTTTCAAAGGAAATTTTTAATTTTCGAGATATTTTACAGTAATATTCCAAGAATTGAATTATTTTCCAACAACTCAACTACAAAATTTAATACCTGTATACTTCTTCGTACAAACTGTATATCGACTAAATGAACTAATCTCTTAACATATTGCTTGTACTTAAATATTTCCTATACTATAATTCTATTAGAATAAAACTGGAAGGAATATGACTATCATTATGAATAAGAATACCGCGAACTACGAAATTAAATTAATCAGTCAGTACAAAGGCTTACTATTCCAAAAATACTATGTTATTATTACAACAGTAATTGGTGCAATAACACAAGCTCTTTTTAAATATCCTTCCTCATCCATTTATATTCTTATGGTATCATTAATCATGCCCGGCATCTTCTCCTATTACGCAAAAACCAACAATGCTAATTATACTATATCTTTATTAACTACTTTAAAGAAAAAATATCACTATATTGAATCAAGCCATAGAGGAAATTGGTATGCTAGTTTTCTTTATTCTATTTTACTAGCCCTTTGGCAGATTTCCAACGTTATGCATACTCTTAACAAACCTTTTCCATTATATTATCCAGGTTTCATTTTAGTATCCTGCATATGCCTTCGATTTATTGTTCAATCTTTCTATCTATACAAGTTTCATAAAGATTTATGGAATAACAAACTATAAGTATTCCTTATGAACGTATGGATGCTCCAAATGGCATTAGTGCAAGTTTGGCAATCTTAAAACACTGTAATCCAAATGGAATTCCAATAATGGTGATACAGAATAATGCCCCCACTAATGCTGCTTCAATCGCTAATGGTATCCCACTAATTAATAACCAGAATATATTAAAGATAAGAGATCCTACCCCTCCGCCATATACTACTTCTTTTCCAAAAGGGAAAAATGCTAATTGTGCAAATTTAAAACACTGTATTCCAATCGGTATCCCTATTATTGTGATGCACCAAAAACATCCAGCTAACACCCAACTAAGTCCCATTAAAAATCCACCAAATAAGAACCATAACATATTACCTAAACATCCCATCTTACTACCTCCCGCCTATTTTTTCTTTATTATAATAATATCTTACGCAAATGAACAGTGACATATGTAATTGTTTCGATCAATCCCCTTCTTTTGAAATTCAATAAAATATAATCTTATTCAATCACCGATGACTTTATACCTCATATTATATTACTAAATATAGAATTTAAGGAGTTATGATATGGATTCTTACAGACAATCTGATTGTGGCTGTCGTCATGATGATGATAGATTTATGAATAATAGTGTTGACGAACTCCCACTTGCTATGGCATATGTTCCTTGGCAACAATGGAGAAATGTGCTATGTGCTGATAAAGCATTAGCTTGTGGTACAATCTTTGAAGAGTTAATTATGCCTTTCCATCATGCAGCTGTTAATTGTGGACCTTGCGAAAGGAGAGGTGACAAACGATGAATAAAAACGGATGTCGTGAACTATTACAATTTATCTATGAAGTAAGTTTTGCTATTGATGACGTAGTACTATACCTAGATACTCATCCAACCGATCAAAGAGCTCTTGATTATTATGAAGAATATAGAAAATTAAGAAAACAGGCTGTAGCCGAATATACAGAATGTTGTGGCCCATTGACAGACGAAGATGTAAACACTAAAAATTATTGGACCTGGGTTGCTGGACCATGGCCATGGGAAGGAGAGTGCTAAGTATGTGGAATTACGAGAAACGATTACAATATCCTGTTAATATCAGTAAACCCAATCCAAAAATGGCGCAGGTTATTATTAGTCAATTTGGAGGTCCAGATGGAGAATTAGCAGCATCTATGAGATATCTTTCCCAAAGGTATACAATGCCTTATAGACCTGTTGCTGGACTATTAACCGATATTGGAACGGAAGAATTGGCTCATATGGAAATAGTTTCAACGATCGTTCACCAATTAACAAAGAATTTGTCTCCTGAAGCGATTAAAGCATCTGGTTTTGATGCCTACTATGTAGATCATACCCTGGCTCTCTGGCCACAATCAGCTGGCGGCGTTCCTTTCACCTCTTTAGAATTCCAATCGAAAGGCGATCCTATCACCGATTTAAATGAAGACCTGGCAGCTGAACAAAAAGCTAGAACCACCTACGACAATATTCTTCGTCTGGTAACAGACCCTGAAGTTGCTGATCCAATTCGTTTCCTTCGTGAGCGAGAAATTGTTCATTATCAAAGATTTGGGGAAGCTTTACGTCATGTTCAGGAGAACTTAAATCCTAAAAACTTTTATGCATTTAATCCTGCTTTTGATCGTAAAAACTAAATTATCCAAACAATAATGAAAAGCGGCATCATTCTATATCACAATGATGCCGCTTCTTTCTCTTTATTACAGTGATTCTTTCACTTGCTTAACTAGTAGCTTAACTCGTTCCTCAATCAGGCCTAAATCATCTTGTGTTGGACTTCCAAGGAATTCTACAGGTTCGATAAATTCCCAGTTCATAGATAACTTTTGTCCAATCTCATCTAATTCTTTCTGTGCTCCACCTGACCATCCATAGGATCCAAAACGGAACGCTTTACGATTTAAGACTTTCTTCTTACCCATTTCTTCCACGATAGACGCCATAGGCGGGAACATTTTAAACTCATATGTAGGCATTGCTAAAATGATTCCAGTAGATGTCCATGCTGAAGTTAATACAGTCCCCCAAGAATCCTGTGGAACTTGATGAATATGAACTGTAATATCCTCTTTTTCAAGAACATCTACAGCGTGTTTTACTGCTTTTTCAGTCATTCCATACATGGAAGACCAGATAAACGTAATCTCTCTTCTTGCTGGTCCTTTTTGATAATCTGCATATTGATCGTAAGCTTTCAAAATACGTTGTACATCACGCCACATTAAACCATGACCTGGTGCAACCAGCTTTACTGATAACGCTGCACATTTTTCAACTGACTTTTTTACCTGAGCAGAAAATGCAGCTATTATATTAGAATAATATCTTATAGTATCATTCTCATAAATTGCAAGTTCCTCTTCTGTAAATTGATCATCAAATTTCCTATCATCTAATTTTCCAAATGAGCCAAACGCATCACAGGAAAATAAAGTACCACTTTTGGTGTCAAAAGTTGCCATGGTATCTGGCCAATGGACACCTGGTATCTGTGTAAAACTTAATATATGACCATTTCCAAGATCCAATGTGTCTTTATCTTTTACAATTGTAATATTTTCTGAATGATCAAAAAATCCTTTTAATAAATCAGATGCTAATTTGGTACATACAATTTTAAAGTTTGGATTAATCTTTTTAAAATTCTCAATCCAGCCGGAGTGATCTGGTTCCATATGATTTACTATTAAATATTCTATAGATTCTGGTTTTATATTTAACTCACTTAGTAATTCATATAAAGTTTCAGGCACGCCATCCCAACCACATACGCCATCAATGATAGCTGTTTTTTCACCTTTTACAATATACGAGTTTAAAGAAACACCGTTTGGCATCTCCCATAAACCTTCAAAAAGAATATTTTCTACATTCACTGCAAGTTGATAAACGTTTTCTGTAATCTTCGTCACATTCATGATACATTCTCCTTCTTCTGTGTCATTCAATCACTAATCTCTTCCAGAGATTTCCCCATTGTTTCTCTTCCAAAAACAGCCACAAATACGGCCACTATAGCAAATACCATGGTAAACATAATAAATATATTAACATATCCTTTTTCCGTTCCATACAATTTATAAATTAAAGGAACTACTAATGGCGCTGTAAAAGCTCCCAAACGTCCAAATGCAGCTGCCCATCCTGATCCACTGGCTCTTGCTACTGTTGGATAGACTTCTGGTGTATATGCGTAAACACATCCCCACGCTCCTAAACTAAAGAAATACAATAAACATCCATAAAGTAAAACTTCATTATTATTTCCTGCATGTCCAAAAAGCCATGAAGCAATTGCAGTTCCGGCAAAATAAATCGATAGGACGTTTTTACGTCCAACTTTTTCAACTAGATAAGCTGCA
This sequence comes from Bacillota bacterium, assembly GCA_023420935.1. Taxonomy (GTDB): domain Bacteria; phylum Bacillota; class Clostridia; order Lachnospirales; family Lachnospiraceae; genus Mobilisporobacter. The sequence continues at coordinate 29,162 of JAEZUR010000002.1, forward strand.
CTAAAATAGCCGGGTAATTGAGCTAGACACATAATTAATGTAAATTCGAAGCTCTTTACTAAAGCAAAACCCCTATCCATTAGTAAGGATGGTGTCCACAGTACAAATCCGTAATATCCGAAATTGATACCAAACCAGATAATCCACAAAACAAGTGTACTACGAATATATTTCTTTGTCCATAACGTTAAGAAAGATACTTTAACCTTATTACTATTACTTCCTGCTTCTCTACTATGACTAAACTTCTCTGAAAGACCAGCTTGCTGCTCCATCCTGCTTACCAGCTCATCCGCTTCCTTTAGCTTACCAACTGATTCAAGATATCTTGGAGACTCTGGAACTACTTTTCTAAGATAAGCTGCAAACAGTGCGGGAAGTCCACCTATTACAAAGGCCATACGCCATCCATATAATGGTATGGCTAGATAAGCTACGAGAGATGCTGCTATCCAACCCCAAGCCCAAAAACTTTCTAAAAAGATTACATTTCGTCCTCTTGTTTTAGTTGGTGAATATTCACTTACTAAAGTGGATGCAGCAGGTAGTTCTCCACCCAAACCAAAACCAGTGATAAATCGCAATACTAGGAGCATTGGATAGTTCATTGCTAAACTGGAAACAGCGCTTGCCACTCCATAAATAATAAGAGTGTACATAATTACTGTCTTTCTCCCCCATTTATCAGCTGCCATTCCTGATAAAGCAGCACCAAACGCCATACCTAGTAAACCAATACTTGCAATTAAGCTTACTTCTCCTTTGGTTAACGCCCAATCCTTTATAATAACAGCCATTACTCCTGATACCATTCCTTGATCCATGGCATCAAACATCCATCCAATACCAGTTAATAGTAAGATTTTCCGAAGCATGGGCGTTGTAGGTAATCGATCAATTCGAGAAGAAATGTTTAACATGCTTATCCTCCATTCCATATATTATTTAATCACAACCTAGCTTTTCACCATCTAATAATCTTTTTGCTAATGGCAAAGAAGCACCACCTATAAGATTACCAATTGCTATTACAAAAATATATCCTACCGCTTTTGCATCCCATGCATTAGCCATAGAATAATAGAACATATCTGCAATACTATGCTCAAATCCACATAAAATAAATACCATGATAGGTAAAATTAATGCTAAATGTTTACCCACACTATCTTTAATTGTTTGAAATCCGATTACTGCTATACACATCATAATACCACAAAAGATAGCCATTATGAAAGTACTAAATACAGTATCTGCTAACTTTCCATCTACAACTTCTACTGTATGATCCACGATTTTTGCTAACTTTGTTTGTCGAAACAAATATCCCATACCAATTGTTCCCACCGCATTACCTATGTATACTACAAAAACCTTTTTCAGAAATCCAACTTCTTTATTTGGAATAAAGCAAACTTTACCTGTATATAGATCTAAACCAAATGTATAAATGATAAATAAACCAATTGAGAAAAGAAATGCTCCAACTATGTGATTTTCCAGTGTTAAATAAATAGTTCCACCGACACTAATTGCTATGCCGGCCATAATAGCTTTGATAAATGTCTTCATCATAAATTTGTTCTCCAATCTTCCAAGCTAGCTTGGTTCCTAACTATGTATTGTTTCTTTTTTACTTCATCGCAATTATAATAGCTTGTTAAAAAGCTGTCAATCTAAATATGCATAATTAATCGATTTTAGGCAGTGTGTATCAAAATAAAAACAAATGCACCTGCCACATACTGGAATGTATGTGGTAGATGCACTCTATAAAAGACTAAAATATGTATCATTATTCTATAAATCCTTATTCCTGGTATACGGATAGAATTTAACATCTTCATCTAGTAAATGTCCCATAATCACATCATCAACTAAAAACGTGAAGAAGGCTGTTGCTTTCAATTCTTCTTTTAGATATTGTTGCTTCAGGTTGTGAGCTCTATGAATTAGTGTCTTATGGCTCTTACTGTGCAATTCATAATATGGGTATCCTATTTCTTTTTGCATACTTTCCTCACAATGAAAATGATGCTCAATATGTTCTAACAATAATTCTAGTTGTTCCATTATTTTGTCAGTTGGTTCCTCATCAAAAGACATGTGAATGAGATTATTACCTAAATGAAGAAGTTCTTTATGTTGGTTATCGATTTCTTCATTGCCACTTTCCCACTCCTGCTTCCATTTTACTTCAACAGATGCAATAGGTAATTGTTCTAATTGTTCTGCTCTCATGGTCATATTTCTTCCACTATCTTTAGCATGATAGAGAGCAGCATCGACTCGTTTATACCATTTTATATAAGACTCACTTCTTAATCTTTCCCCCACACCAATGCTAATTGTAATCTTCCCAATGATAGAATGCACATCCTCTTCTACGGCTTTTCTAACCTTTTCCGAAACCATATACGCACCCTCAACGTCAGTACCTGGCATAACGATAGCAAATTCTTCCCCACCCATTCTTGCAAAGGTATCAGATTCACGCAACAGACTTCCTATTAAAGTACTAATATGTTTCAGAACATCATCACCCACTGGGTGCCCCCATGTATCATTTACTCTTTTAAAATGATCCAAATCCAATATGGCCATTGATAGCGGTTGGTTATATCGATCTGCTTTTTTCATCTCTTCTTTTATCTTTCGTTCCATGAAATATCGATTATATATTCCCGTCAATTGATCATGATAACTTAAAAATAATATTTCTCGTTCATTCCGTTTTCGTTTCTCAATATTGCGGCTTACTCCAACAACCTCCACTTCATTCAGATCATTAAAGCGATACCTGGTGGTGTCTTCCGTCCATACATAATCTCCATTTTTGCACTTACGTTTTACTTCCGTTACATAACTTTTCCCTGTGTCTAAATTGGTTACAAATTCAAATACCCTATCCTTAATAATCTTATTTAGCATTCTTAAGGATTCTGAATCAAAGCAATCTTCTAACGTTAGATTCAATGCTTCTTCTACAGTATAACCAGTCAATTGCATAACAGAAGGACTAATAAATGTATATTGGTAACTAGAAGTATTTAAAACCCAGATTACATCCGAAGTATTTTCAGTCATTAGACGATACTTCTCTTCCTTTTTTCTTAATTCATCTTCTATATTTTTACGTTCTGTTATATCTCTAGCAGATGCATAGATAAACTGCCCTCTTGTTTGAAAATGCCATTCTAAATAATGATAAGAGCCATCCTTGCTTTGATGGCGATTTACAAATCCCATGACAGACTCATGATTCTCTAATTTTGTGATGAGTTCTTTCGTCTTTGCTTGATCTTCTTCATGGATAAAGCTTAAGAGACTCTTGGTTTCAAATTGTTTAATCTCAAATCCAAGAATTTGATTAAATTCTTTATTTACCTTAACATAATTGCCGTCTTGATCAAGAACACATAGCATGTCTAGATTAACATGTAAAAATGCCTCTATTTCTTGTTCCTGCATATACTCCTTCGTCACTAGAAGATAAGTACAAGCAAAATAATCGGATTCAATTGGTATAATCTTAATTCTAATCCATTCTGCATCGTAGCTAATATCTAAATCTACTACCTTATGTAATGTCATAGCTTCTTGGTATGCTTTATTCCAAAGAACTATATAATCTTCTTTTCGGTTATAGGTTACCTGGCTATACATTTTACCAATTAGTGCCGAAGCATTCACATGCATTAGTCTTTCATAGGAAGCATTGACATCAATATACTCGTAATCAAACGGAGAGCCATTCTTATCATAAATGACTTTGTGTAGAGAATATGCAGTTGAAGATTGTCTAAAAAACTCATAGTATAGTTGATAATCCATATTCTACCTCCATGATGAACTATTAATATTACCTTTATTCCTATACTAACTTATTTTATTTTAACAGGCAATAAAAATATGAAATAAATCCCACCAATTCCCTTTATATAACCAAATTAAATATGGCATCCTAATACTGATAAAAACATTATTGATAGGAGAAATTATGTTTACTGATAAAAGACTGACCAAGGCTTATTTAAATGCTAAAGTAGAATATTTTGATCATCATTCTAGATATATATTTTTTAGTGATTGTCATCGAGGTGATGATAGTGTATCTGATGAATTCATACGTAATCAGAGTATATTTGTTCATGCTCTTACTTATTATTTTAATAACAATTATACCTATGTGGAAGCAGGAGATGGAGATGAATTATGGGAATATGGTAATTTTAGAAATATTAGACTAGCCCATAGTGATGTGTTTCTAGTTATAAGAAAATTTTATGAAGCTAATCGAATGATTCTTCTTTATGGTAATCATAATATATACTTAAAGAATCGTAATTATGTCCGTCTTAATTATGAACAGTTTTATGATGAACATAATCAAAAACGATGTAAACTGTTAAAAGGAATCATACCCATAGAGGCGGTTGTACTAAAACACCGAGAAACTGGCCAGCAGATTTATGCGGTTCACGGTCATCAAGGAGACTTTATGAATGACCAAATATGGTATTTTAATATGCTTCTTCTCCGTTATTTTTGGCGTTTTCTTCATGTTGTTGGATTTCAAAATCCATCCAGTCCAGCAAAGAACTTTTATAAACGTCATAAAGTTGAACGAAACTATAAAAAGTGGATACAGAAACATAAAATAATGTTAATCTGTGGACATACCCATAGGCCAAAGTTCCCAAAGAAAATGGAGCTACCTTATTTTAATACAGGGTGCTGTATTAATACACGAAGTATAACCGGAATAGAAATTATAGATGGCTCAATACTAATGGTTGATTGGCGGATTACCGCCAATGAAGAAGGGGTTCTACAAGTAAAAAGGACCGTGGTAAGAGGGCCTGAGCCTATTGAAACATTTGATTTAAGAAGGAGATGATTGTATGAGGTATTTTGTTGGAGTTATATTGCTCTGTAC
>JAEZUR010000057.1 GCA_023420935.1 Bacillota bacterium
ACACTAGGTGAGGTATCACCTGATGGTTCCGTAGTCTCTGTATCTGAAGAAGGTTCTGGTGTTACAGAAGGTTCTGGTGTTACCGAAGGTTCCGGCTCTTTTGCCTTTGAATTCCTCTTGATTACAGGGGCTTTTCCTTGATATGTACTATTATGAAAGAATTCCCTACTAATCTCAACTCCATTTTGTTTGGTTACCAAATAAGTAACTACTTTTTCCCCTTCTCTACCTTCACTTATTATTACTTCCTCTTGATAACCTAAGGAAGGATCCTCTTCATAAATTGGTTTCGGAATTGGAATTACTTCTGCTGTCTCTGATACCATTTCTGTGGTGATACCTTCCTCTAAGATCGGAATACCATAGATGGAAGCGGAAAGTTGATTATTATAGAAATGAAATAGTATCACAATAGAACTAGATCCATTATTGATAAATTTAAAATCATTACCTGGATAACTTACCATTGCATCCTCACCAGCATTTACATAGGCTGGTTCTAAACTATGGCTAAAACGTTCTGTGGTCTTAATGCCTGCCTTGACCACAGCATTATATAAAGTGGTAGATACTTGGCATACCCCACCGCCAGGTTCTTCTACCAACTTACCATTAGAGATAGTTCCAGCTGGCTTATATCCTTCTGCTTCGCCTCTTGGTCCAGTCACCTGGTTCATAGAGAATTCATCGCCTGGCTTTAATACCATTCCATTGATTGTATCTGATGCCAATCTTATGTTTTCATTGCGATCGGCATTATTTGTTGTGGTGGTCTGAAATGTTCCTATCAGTGATACCATTTCTTTTACAGTCATTTTATTAAGTTGTGGAACTGTTTTTGTCATCTTGACGTTTAACCTAGCCGCATATTCTTTCTTATTTAGAGCTGCCACAATTTGTTCTTTTAGATCCTTCTGATCTAATTCCAAACCGTCCACTGCATCAGAATAAAGGAATTCTTTGTTATCAAAATCATATCCCATTAAATCGGCATTGATTGCTATTGTATTCAATTCATCAGCTGCCTTTTCTACAATAACGTCAAGGAGTTTTTCATCCGTTTGCTTTTCTAATGTATAACGGACTGGATGCTTCGCAATTTTATTAATCTCAGTCAGACGTTTCTCATTATTCCCTTTACGCCCAAGTAGAAACGCTTCTTCTAGAATCTTATCTAAATTACAGGATAATAAATCTTCAATTGGATACACTTTATCCTCATAAATTGCTTGCATATCCCATTGACACTTCTTTTCTAGTTTCTCCGTAATAATCTTTTTTGCTTCATCTTTCGTCATTCCCTCTAGTGAAATATCTTCAACGTAAATACCCTTATAAAAAGTATCTGTATTCTTTAGTAATTCTTCTTTACTCTGAGATCCTACGCAAGAACGAAATAAAAGCACAAAAACAAAAACTACCACAGATAAGATTACAACTGTGATTGCATTCTTGTTTTTTCGTTTTATCGCTGCATGTTGACTTCTTTCCCAAAGACTTTTCTCCATAACTTACCTTACCCTTTTCATAGTAAAAATGCTCTCCTCATTCAATGAGCGAGAGCATTTTAGTATATAGCAGGTTACTTATTTAACAATTCTTACTTTAAGTACACCTTCAATTGCTTTAATCTTATCCACTAATGCATCTGTAGAAGAAGCTGCAATATCAAAGATAGAATATGCATATTCTCCCTTGCTTTTATTAATCATATTTTCAATATTAATGCCTTCTGCTGAGAATACAGTAGTAAATTGTGTTAACATATTTGGAACATTTTTATGGTTGATCGCAATACGTCCCGCTGACATACATGCACCAGCATCACACGCTGGATAGTTTACAGAATTTTTAATATTACCATTTTCCATAAAGTCCATAATTTCTTTTACTGCCATAACTGCACAGTTGTCTTCTGATTCTTCGGTAGAAGCACCAAGATGTGGGAATGCAATCACACCTTCCATATTAGCAGTCTTTGCATTAGGGAAATCTGTTACATATTTTGAAACTTTTCCATCTTTTAATGCAACAGCCATGTCGTTATCATTTACCAGAAGATCTCTTGCAAAGTTGAGGATAACAACACCATCCTTCATAGTTGCTAACGTATCTTTATTAATCATTTCTTTTGTATCATCTACAAGTGGTGTATGTATTGTGATATAATCGCATTCACGGAAAATCTCATCTCTACTCTTAATGTAATGGATATCTCTTGAAAGATTCCAAGCATGCTTTACAGAAAGGAATGGGTCACAACCATACACTTCCATACCAAGACGATTTGCAGCATTTGCTACTAGAACTCCGATTGCACCAAGACCGATAACACCAAGTTTTTTCCCTTGAATTTCTTTTCCTGCAAATTTTGATTTGGCTTTTTCCATTGTTTTAGAAATATTCTCATCTGCTTTGTTTTCTTCTATCCACTTCATACCGCCAACTAAATCACGAGAAGCTAACATTAAACCAGCAATAACTAATTCTTTTACACCATTTGCATTGGCACCTGGAGTATTAAATACTACGATACCCTTATCGGCACATTTATCAAGAGGTATATTATTAACGCCTGCACCTGCTCTTGCTACTGCTGCTAAATTATCGGATAATTCCATATCATGCATGGATGCACTTCTTACTAAGATAGCTTCTGCATCATTTACATTATCAACCTGAACATAGTCTGCTGTAAATAAGTCAAGACCTATATCAGCGATTGGATTCAAACAATTAACTTTAACCATTTTCATACCTCTTTCTTATTTCTTATTTTCTGCTTCGAATTTTTTCATAAAGTCTACTAAAGCAACGACACCTTCTTTTGGCATTGCATTGTAAATACTTGCTCTCATACCGCCAACTGATCTGTGTCCTTTTAAGTTTTCAAATCCTGCTGCTTTAGCTTCTTTGATGAATTTAGCATCAATTTCGTCATCACCAGTAATAAATGGAACATTCATAAGTGAACGATCTTCTTTTACAACAGTTCCTTTAAATAGCTGACTTTGATCTAAGAAATCATAAAGTAAGTTAGCTTTTTCTTCATTTTTCTGCTTCATTGTTTCAAGTCCGCCCATTTTCTTAAGCCACTTAAATACTTTTCCACAGACATAGATTCCATATGCAGGTGGTGTATTATAAAGAGATTTTTCATCTGCATGTGTTTTATATTTTAACATAGTTGGAGTTCCTGGAAGCGTGTCTTCTGTAATTAAGTCTTCTCTAATAATTACAATTACCACACCTGCAGGTCCGATGTTTTTCTGAACTCCACCATAAATAATACCATATTTGCTTACATCTACTGGTTCTGATAAGAAACAGGATGAAACGTCAGATACTAAAGTTTTACCTTTTGTATTAGGTAACGTTTTAAATTTAGTACCATAAATTGTATTGTTTTCACAGATGTATACATAATCTGCATCATCTGAGATAGGAAGATCTGAACAATCTGGAATATAGGAAAATGTCTTATCTGCGGAAGATGCGATTGCATTAGCTTTTCCGTATTGAGAAGCCTCCTGATATGCCTTCTTTGCCCATTGGCCAGTTATTATGTAGTCAGCAACCTTATTTTTCATAAGGTTCATAGGAATCATAGCGAATTGTTGAGAAGCACCACCTTGTAAGAATAGCACCTTATAATTATCTGGAATATTCATTAAATCTCTTAAATCCTGTTCTGCTGTCTGAATAATTTCTTCATAAGCCTTGGATCTATGGCTCATCTCCATTACTGACATTCCAGTACCCTTATAATCTAACATCTCTGCTGCTGCTTCTTTTAATACTTCTTCTGGTAATACCGCTGGTCCTGCTGAAAAATTATACACACGTCCCACTTTTGAAATCCTCCTTTAACATTGTTCCCTCGCCTTGCTTGGGTCTATTTTAGATTATAAAACTAAACATATTAATAAGTCAAGATACTATCTATGATTGTTTCTCTAAATCTTCTTCAGAGAAAACATCTTCAATTGCTGCCCCTGGTGCTACCATTGGCCATACTTTATCATCACTTTCAATGGTACAGTCAATAACCACTGGTGCATTTAAAGCGATTGCTTCTCGAAGTACAGTTTCTACTTCTTCTTTCTTGGTAACACGATATG